>DASSQC010000033.1:0-3514 GCA_035702705.1 Burkholderiaceae bacterium
CCCCGCGCAACTACAATCCCGAATCTAGCGCATGCCCGTCATCGGTACGGCGATCACCCGAATCGGCGCGCCTTGCCTGTCTGTCCGACCCGTCGCCATGCTCCGTCCCCGCCAGAAAGCTCACGCAAGCACACTGCCTGCTCCGGCGCAGCGCCCTTGCGTGAACTTTTCACTTCAGGAGCACTTCCATGCCAGTTCAACCCGGTGCGCTCGTCGCACCCTTCGCGGAGCTTCGCGCCCATGATGTAGATACCGTCGGCGGCAAGAATTCGTCACTGGGAGAAATGATCTCCCAGCTGGCGCAGGCCGGGGTTCGCGTACCCGGCGGCTTTGCCACCACGGCGCATGCCTTTCGTGAATTCCTCAAGGCCGGCGGCCTGACCGAGCGCATCAATGCGGCGCTCGATGCCCTGAACCCGGACGACGTACGGCAGCTGGCCGAGGTCGGCGCGAAGATCCGCCAGTGGGTGATCGACGCGCCGTTCCCCAAGGATCTCGAAGCCGAGATCCGCAAGCACTTTGCCGCCATGGAAGCCGAAAGCGGCGGGCCCATCTCGGTGGCTGTGCGCTCCTCGGCCACGGCAGAAGACCTGCCGGATGCCTCGTTCGCAGGCCAGCAGGAGAGCTACCTGAACGTGGTGGGCATTGATGACGTGCTCGACCGCATGAAGCACGTGTTCGCCAGCCTCTACAACGACCGAGCCATCTCCTACCGCGTCCACAAGGGCTTTGCGCATGCCGACGTGGCGCTTTCGGCCGGCGTGCAGCGCATGGTGCGCAGCGACCTCGGTGCCTCTGGGGTGATGTTCACGATCGACACCGAATCCGGCTTTGATCAGGTCGTGTTCATCACCTCGAGCTATGGCCTGGGCGAGACAGTCGTGCAGGGCGCGGTGAACCCGGACGAGTTCTACGTGCACAAGCCCATGCTGGCCGCGGGCAAGTTTCCGATCATCCGTCGCAACATCGGCTCCAAGCTGATCAAGATGCAGTTCACCGCGCCAGGCGAACCCGGCCGCGTGAAGACTGTGGACGTGCCGGTGGCCGACCGCAACCGCTACAGCCTGACCGACGCCGACGTCATCGAGCTGGCGAAGTTCGCCACCATCATCGAGAAGCACTACGGCCGCCCGATGGACATCGAGTGGGGCAAGGACGGCAACGACGGCCACATCTACATCCTGCAGGCCCGCCCCGAGACCGTGAAGAGCCAGCAGGGCGCAGCCGACGTGCAGCACCGCTACAAGCTCAAGGGCGACGGCAAGGTGCTCGTCACCGGCCGCGCGATCGGCCAGAAGATCGGCCAGGGCACGGTACGTGTGGTGCATGACGTGGCCGAGATGGACAAGGTGGCCCCGGGCGACGTGCTCGTGGCCGACATGACCGACCCGAACTGGGAGCCCGTGATGAAGCGGGCCAGCGCGATTGTCACCAACCGCGGCGGACGGACCTGCCACGCGGCCATCATCGCGCGTGAACTGGGCATCCCGGCCGTGGTGGGCTGCGGCCATGCGACCGACATCCTGAGCGAGGGCGCCTTTGTCACGGTGTCCTGCGCCGAGGGCGATGAAGGCAAGATCTATGACGGCATGATCGAGACCGAGGTCGAGGAAGTGCGCCGCGGCGCCATGCCCGAGATCCCGGTCAAGATCATGATGAACGTGGGCAATCCGCAGCTGGCGTTCGACTTTGCGCAGATCCCCAACGCTGGCGTGGGTCTGGCCCGGCTTGAATTCATCATCAACAACAACATCGGCGTCCACCCGAAGGCCATCCTCGACTATCCCAACGTCGAAGGCGACCTCAAGAAGGCGGTGGAAAGTGTGGCCCGCGGCCATGCCAGCCCGCGTGCCTTCTTCGTGGACTAGCTGGCCGAAGGTGTGGCCACCATTGCGGCAGCCTTCTGGCCCAAGCCGGTGATCGTGCGCTTGAGCGACTTCAAGAGCAACGAGTACCGCAAGCTCATCGGCGGCAGCCGCTACGAGCCCGAGGAAGAAAACCCGATGCTGGGCTTCCGCGGCGCCTCGCGCTACATCGCACCGAGCTTTGCCGAATGCTTCGCCATGGAATGCGAGGCCATGAAGCGCGTGCGCAACGACATGGGCCTGACCAACGTCGAGCTCATGATCCCGTTCGTCCGCACCACCAAGGAGGCCGCCGGCGTGATCGAGCTGCTCGGCAAGCACGGACTGAAGCGCGGTCAGGACGGCCTGAAGGTCATCATGATGTGCGAGCTGCCGTCCAACGCGCTGCTGGCCGAGGCCTTTCTTGAGTACTTCGACGGCTTCTCGATCGGCTCGAACGACCTCACGCAGCTCACCCTGGGCCTGGACCGGGATTCCGGATTGGTCGCCGAGGGCTTCGATGAGCGCGATCCGGCCGTGATCGCACTCATCGAGCGTGCCATCAAGAGCTGCCGCGCCGCCGGCAAGTACGTCGGCATCTGCGGGCAGGGCCCGAGCGACCACCCCGATCTGGCCAAGTGGCTGATGGATCAGGGCATCGAGTCGATCTCCCTGAACCCGGACACCGTCGTCGACACCTGGCACGGGCTGGCCAAGTAAGGCTCACGCATCCAGGCAACGGGCAACCAGCAGGTTGCCCGTTTGCTTTTCGGGCCGTGTTCAGGGTTTGCCCGACACCGCCTCGCTCATCGGCGCAACAGCCCGATTCAACCGGGTAGCGGCGGGCTCGTCGCTTGCCTGCCGGCGCCGCATGCGCCCGGCATAATTCCCTCAATCGTTTCACCGAGGGGCAGTCCATGGAAGAACACTGGTTGTGGTACATCGGCGCGCTGGCCATGCTGATCGCCGAACTCTTCACCGGCACCTTCTACATGCTGGTCATCGCCGTGGCGCTTGCTGCAGGCGGTACCGCGGCGCTGTTTGGCGGCAGCTTTGCCCTGCATCTGGTCGTGGCCGCAGCGGTGGGCTTTGTCGGTGTGCTCGTGCTGCGGCGCTCGCGCTTTGGCAAGCCGCAGGTCAATGCACCCGAAGCAGATGCCAATGTGAACATCGACATCGGCAACCAGATCGTGGTGGACAGCTGGGATGCGCTGCGCCAGGCGCGCGTCATGTACCGCGGTGCGATGTGGACCGTCCAGCTGCAGCCGGGCGAACCGGTGGCCCCCGGGCCGCACGTGATTGCTGCAGTGCGTGGCAACACCCTGGTGGTGTCCGCGGCGCGCTGAGCAGATTCAATACACAGAACAAATCAACAATCAGCAGGAGGTAACCCGCCATGATCGAGCAGTTTGGCAGCACCATCACCGCACTTGTCTTGCTTGCGGTGGTGTTCGTCTTCATCATCAAGACCTTCAAGATCGTGCCGCAGCAGCACGCCTGGGTCGTGGAGCGTCTGGGCAAGTACCACGCCACGCTCACGCCGGGCCTGAAGCCCGTGATCCCCTTCATCGACCGCGTGGCCTACAAGCACAGCCTGAAGGAGATTCCGCTCGATGTACCCAGCCAGGTCTGCATCACGCGCGACAACACGCAGCTGCAGGTCGACGGCA
>DASSQC010000034.1:0-4869 GCA_035702705.1 Burkholderiaceae bacterium
GATGACGACGAAGGCGGCGGCGACCTGCTGGCCGGCCTGGCGAGCGACGCACCCGGCCCCATGGAGCTGTTTGAACAGGCCGCGGATGCGCGGGCGCTCAAGCGCTGCGTGACGGGCCTGACGCGCGAGCAGCAGCAGAGCGTGGCCCTGGCCTTCTACGAGGGCCTGAGCCATGCCGAGGTGGCCGAGCAGCTGCGCCAGCCCCTGGGCACGGTCAAGAGCTGGGTGCGCCGCGGCCTGCTGGCCCTGAAGGCCTGCCTCGAGCGGGCGGCCCAAACGGACAAGGCCGGGGCCGTACCCCATCAGAAAGCGGTGAGCTGATGGACTACAGCCGCCCCCCACTCGCCGATCGCCTCGCCTCTGAATATGTATTGGGCACCCTGCGCGGTGGCGCCCGCCGCCGCTTTGAAGCCCTGCTGCCCGCCCACCCGCAGCTGCAGGACGCCGTGGCGCGCTGGCAGCGCCGCCTGGTGCCACTCGCGGCCACAGTGACGCCGGTGCAGCCGTCGCCGCGCGTGTGGCAGCGCATTGAGCAGCAATTGTTCGGTGCGGCATCCGCTGCAGCTCAGGCACCGCTGCGCTGGTGGCAGCGCCTGGGCCTGTGGCAGGGCGCTACGGGTCTCGCTGGCGCCGCGGCCATCGCCCTGGCCGTGCTGATCGCCCAGCCGCAACCCACCCAGCCGCCGATTGTGGTGGTGCTGGGCACCAACCCCGAGGCGGCGAGCGTCATGCAGGCCAGCTTTGTGGCCAGCGTGAGCGCAGACGGCAAGGCCCTGGTGCTGCGGCCCGTGGGCGGCGTGAGCGTGGACGCTACCCGCGCGCTCGAACTCTGGGCCGTGCCCGCGCAGGGCGCACCGCGCTCGCTGGGCCTGGTGGCCGCGCAGGGCGCCACCACCGTGGTGCGCGCCGAGCTGCTGCGCAACACCGCGGCCTTTGCCGTGAGCCTCGAGCCGGCCGGCGGCTCCAAGACGGGCGCGCCCACCGGGCCGATCCTCTCGCTGGGCAAGCTGGAGATTTAGTTACTGGATGCGGGTCGCTGCGACGCGCTGCATCCAAACCGCTGCGGCTTGCGTAAGGGTCTTTCGTGAGGCGGCAGGCTGGGGCCTGCCGCTCATTCAACCGATCACGAGAGGCCCACCATGACCACCAAGATCCACACCCGCCCGTCCGCCCGCGCCCTGCTGGCGCTGGCCGCCGCCCCCGTGTTGCTGGCCGCCTGCGCCAGCACGCCCATGATGGCCGACCCGCGCGTGGACAACGCCGCCCTGCCCGAGGCCGTGCGCGTGCCGGCGGGCGAGATGCAGAAGCTCTGGACTCGCGGCACCGGCGAGATCACCTACGAATGTCGAGAGAATGCGCAGATGCCCGGCCAGTTCGCCTGGGCCTTCGTGGTGCCCAAGGCCGATCTGACGGACGCCAACGGCAAGGTTGTCGGCAAGTACTACGGCGGCCCCACCTGGGAGCACAACGACGGCTCCAAGCTCACCGGCAAGCAGGTCGCCGTCGCCCCCGCCCAGCCCGGCAACATCCCCCTGCAACTCGTGCGCGCCGAACCCGCGATGGGTGCCGGCAAGCTGCAGGGCGTGAACTTCATCCAGCGCCTGAACACCAGCGGCGGCATCGCCCCCGCAGCGCCCTGCGCTGCTGCCAACCGTGGTGAGAGGCGGCAGGTGGCTTATGCGGCGGACTATGTGATGTATGGGCGGTGAGTTGCGCTAAGAGAACAGGTGCAACCAGATTCGGGACAGACCACCGATGGCCGCCGCAATGACGGCCACCATGAAGGTGGTCTGTGCCGATTGTGCGGTGGCCATGCTCAGGCCAATGGCCACGAGCGCAGAGACTGCCGCACAGAAGTACGGCCCCCAGCGCCGTATCCACGCGCTTTCGTGCCGGGCCAGAAAGTCAAAGATGAGCAGCGCGAAGTACGCGACGAGCCCAACGGATACCAGCACTGGGCCGCCGGGCATCGACCCGACGGCGAGGAGCGCGCAGCCGATGGAAACGACTGCGGCAGCCCCGAACGCCAGAACTCGGCGCTTCATAGACTTGAATGAGGCCGCTTGCTGAGCCTCAATGCCCGTGCACCTTCTCCCCCGCCTTCAGCACGTACTCCGTGCCGCAGTAGGGGCACTTGGCGCTGCCGGTGGTGGCGACGTCCAGAAACACGCGCGGGTGGTTGCTCCACAGCGGCATCTTGGGGTTGGGGCAGAAGACCACGCCGGGGCCTTGCAGGTCGGCGGCGGTGAGTTCGATGGGGGTCTGGGTGGTGGTGCTCATGATGCGTGCAGCGTGAGGGCTCAAACCTTGGCCAGCCAGCTGGCGTACTTGGGGTTGCGGCCGTTGACGATGTCGAAGAAGGCGGTCTGGATCTTTTCGGTGATCGGGCCGCGGCTGCCTTGGCCGATCTGCACGCGGTCCAGCTCGCGGATGGGCGTGACTTCGGCGGCGGTGCCGGTGAAGAAGGCTTCGTCGCAGATGTAGACCTCGTCGCGGGTGATGCGCTTTTCGATCAGCGGGATGCCGAGATCCTGGCAGATGGCGAAGATGGTGTTGCGGGTGATGCCGTTGAGCGCCCCGGCCGACAGGTCTGGCGTGTAGACCTTGCCGCCCTTGATGACGAACAGGTTCTCGCCCGCGCCTTCGCTCACGAAGCCGGAGGGGTCCAGCAGCAGGGCTTCGTCGTAGCCGTCTTCGGTGGCTTCCATGTTGGCCAGGATGCTGTTGGTGTAGTTGCTCACCGCCTTGGCCTGCGTCATCGTGATGTTGACGTGGTGGCGCGTGTAGCTGCTGGTCTTCACCCGGATGCCGCGCTTCAGACCCTCTTCACCGAGGTAGGCGCCCCAGGCCCAGGCGGCCACCATGATGTGCACCTTGTTGCCCTTGGGGCTGACGCCCAGCTTCTCGCTGCCGATCCAGATCAGCGGGCGGATGTAGCAGGAGGGCAGGTTGTTGGCGCGGACCACGTCCTTCTGCGCCTGCATGACTTCTTCCACCGTGAAGGGGATCTTCATGCGCAGGATCTTGCCGCTGTTGAACAGGCGCTCGGTGTGCTCCTGCAGGCGGAAGATGGCGGCGGCGCCGTCCGGCTGCTGGTAGGCGCGCACGCCCTCAAAGGCGCCGCAGCCGTAGTGCAGGGTGTGCGTGAGCACGTGGATCTTGGCGTCGCGCCAGTCCACCATCTGCCCGTCCATCCAGATCTTGCCGTCGCGGTCGGCCATTGACATGGTTCTGCTCCCTTGAAGGTTGTGCGGCGTGCGGTTTGGCCTGTGGCCGGCACGCATGGGCGTCGCGCAACACAGCGCGAAAGCGGTGAGTTTATTGCGGCCCGGTGGAGTGCCGGTCCCGCCGGGACGCCCGGCAAGCCTGCACTTCTAAACTGCGGTTTCCTTCTCTGGCGCGCGGCCCACCGAGCCGGGCGCGCCGCGCCACCCCGCACCCCATGAACCTCATCCCCCTGCCAGCCTGGGCGGCGCAGTATGTGCCCCCGCTGGACCGAGACGAATTTGCGATCGGCGCGCGGCAGATGCTGCCGGCCTCGATCGCCATTGCGTCCTGGGGGCTGGTGACGGGTGTGGCCATGGTCAAGAGCGGCCTGTCGCCGGCCATGGCCCTGTTCATGACCTTCACGGTGTTTGCGGGCAGCGCGCAGCTCGCCACGCTGCCCCTGCTGGCCCTGGGCACGCCGCTGCCGATCGTGTGGGCCACGGCGCTGATCGTGAACCTGCGCTTCGTGATCTTTTCGGCGGGCTTGCGCCCGTACTTTGCCGCGCTCACGCTCAAGCAGCGCCTGTTTGGCGGGTACCTCACGGGCGATCTGAACTACGTGCTCTTCATGGGCCGCTTCGGCAACGCAGAAACCAAGGGCACGCCCCAGCAATGGGGCTTCTGGGCGGGCGGCATTGCCACCAACTGGACCTGCTGGCAGGTGGCCAGCGTGGCGGGCATTGCGCTGGCCTCGGTCATTCCGCAGCAGTGGGGGCTGGAGCTGGCCGCCGTGCTGGCCCTGGTGGCCGTGCTGATTCCGCTCTCGGCCAACGCGCCGGCGGTGCTGGGCGTGCTGGTCACGGGCGCCCTGTCCATCATCCTCGCGGGCCTGCCCATGCGCCTGGGCCTGCTGGTGAGCGTGCTGGCCGGCGTGGCGGCGGCGGTGCTGATCGAGCCGGTCGCGTATCGGGCCACTGCGCGCTTCAACAAGCCGGGGGCGCCCAAGTGAGCACGCTCATGGATGCCATCGACTGGACCACGGTCTACCTGATCGTGGCGATTCTGGGCATCACCGTGGCCAGCGTGGTCACGCGCGCCAGCTTCTGGATCCTGCCGGCGAGCTTCGAGCTGCCCAGCCGGGTCGAGCGGGCGCTGCGCTACGCGCCGGCCTGCGCGCTGGCCGGCATCATCTTCCCCGAGGTCTTCGTGCGCGGCGGGCAGCTCATGCTCACGCCGGAGAACCTGCGCATCTGGGCCGTGCTGGCCGCGGCGGCGGTGTTTCTCATCAAGCGCAACATGCTGCTGATGATCGGCGTGGGCATGGGCGTGTTCACCGCCCTGCGCCTGGGGCTGCCGCTGCTGTGAACGCTGCTGCATCCCAGCCAGCACTCAGTGCGTAAGTATCATTTTCGGACAGAAATCGGCAGGAATGCCGCTCCCCGGCTTTCCGCTTGTGCTGAGCGGATCTTGAGGTGTTTCTGCCTTGAAATCAGTCTGAAAAGAGTCTGTTTCGGCCAAGAAATGCGCCGAAATGCCCTCAGAACTGCGGCAGCGGCTGCTGGGCCGCGTCGCGCAGGGCGCGGCGGGCCTGCTCGAAGCCGGGCAGGACGCTTTCCACCACCTGCCAGAAGCGCGGGCTGTGGTTCATCTCGCGCAGGTGCG
>DASSQC010000035.1:0-5617 GCA_035702705.1 Burkholderiaceae bacterium
GCATGCGGTCCGTGGCAGCGGCGAGGTCCGCGCCGGCGAGCGGTTTGCCGCCGGGCTGGCCGACCACGGCCGGGATGAGGGCGCTGATCAGGGCGCGGGCTGCGGGTGTCTGCAGCGCGGCGCGTTTGGGTTGGCCGCTCCGGGTGCTCCACCACCAGCCCCCGGCGGCCAGCAGTGCGGCGCTGCCTGCGCCCACGGCCAGAAAACGTCTGCGGTTCATGCGCCTGATTCTTGCAGGGCGCGCGGATGCGCCGGAGACGCTTTCCTAGAGGCGCGTCACTATGCGCTGCAGCAAATGTCATCGCATTGGCCCCCCGTGCCGCGCCAAGGCGGCCGATTCGCTTGAATACACTGCGCGCCATGAGCAAAGCCTGGCGCGCCGAGTGGCAATCCCGTCTGCTGAATGAGCTTGCTGCGTTGCAGCAGCTGCGTGTTGCCGAAGGTGAGCTGGCTGCATCGCTCATGCAACTGCAGAGCTGGCAGCGTGCTCGCCTGGCGCGGACCTATGCGGACCAGCTGGCCGAGCCGGCCACCGAACCGGCCGGCCGTTTCTTCCTCGAGCAGCTCTATTGCCCGGCCGATCAGGCGGCGCAGCGCGACGCCGACGTACAGCGCATCGTGCCCACACTGGCCAAGCTGCTGCCCGAGGTGGCTCTGCAGGCCATCGGCGACGCGGTGAGCCTGGATCTGCTGTCCGCCGATCTGGATGTGGCCCTGACCCGCACCCTGGAACGCGCGCGTCTGCCGCTGGACGACACCAGCTATGCGCGCGCCTATGCCACGCTGGGCCGGCCGGCGGATCGGCAGCGGCAGATCGACCTGACCCGCCGCTGCGGCGAACTGCTGGCGCAGGCGGTCAAGCTGCCCTTGATCATGCCCACCGTGAAGATGATGGAGCTGCCCGCCCGGGCCGCCGGCCTGCAGCGCCTGCACACCTTCCTGGTGCAGGGGCTGGTGGCCTTCAAGGCACTGCCTTCGCCCCAGGCCTTTCTCGACGTCATCGAAAGCCGCGAGACGGCCCTCATGCAGGGCTGGCTGGCCGCAGCGCGCATTGCCTGAGACGCAACGCCTTGGGAGTGTTGCGCCCCTGCGCCAGCCCGAGCCGGTGGCGGCGCGCTAACTCACTGAAAACAAAGCGCTTTCCAGCTATACTGGAGGGCTTCCGTGATCGCTTTCGGTGTGTTGCGGAAGAAGGTGCGGCCGACGCCCGTTGGCCGTGTTGATCAACACCGCCGCCTGTCCACCTCTGATGCGACGCGGCGAGATTGAAAGTTCCCCAATGTCTGAAGCTCAAGTTGCCACTGGTGGCGAATCCTTTGCCGCCCTGTTTGAAGAATCCCTCAAGCGCGCCGACATGCGCGCCGGTGAAGTGGTCACCGCCGAGGTGGTCCGTCTCGACCAGAATTTCGTGGTCGTGAACGCGGGCCTGAAGTCTGAAGCCTTCATCCCCGTCGAAGAATTCTTCAATGACCAGGGCGAAGTCGAGGTCGCCATCGGCGACTTCGTCACCGTGGCCATTGATGCGCTGGAAAACGGCTATGGCGACACCATCCTGTCGCGTGACCGTGCCAAGCGCCTGGCCGCTTGGGTCAGCCTGGAGCGTGCGCTGGATTCCGGCGATCTGGTCTCCGGCACCGTGACCGGCAAGGTCAAGGGTGGCCTGACCGTCATGACCAACGGCATCCGCGCCTTCCTGCCCGGCTCGCTGGTCGACACCCGCCCCGTCAAGGACACGACCCCCTACGAGGGCAAGACCCTCGAGTTCAAGGTCATCAAGCTGGACCGCAAGCGCAACAACGTGGTGCTCAGCCGCCGTGCCGTGGTCGAGGCCACGATGGGCGAAGAGCGCGCCAAGCTGATGGAAACGCTGAAGGAAGGCTCGATCGTCAAGGGCGTGGTCAAGAACATCACCGAATACGGTGCGTTCGTGGACCTCGGCGGCATCGACGGCCTGCTGCACATCACCGATCTGGCCTGGAAGCGCGTGCGCCACCCCAGCGAAGTGGTCAGCGTGGGTCAGGAAATCACCGCCAAGATCCTCAAGTTCGACCAGGAGAAGAACCGCGTCTCCCTGGGCGTCAAGCAGATGGGCGACGATCCCTGGACCGGCGTGGCACGCCGCTACCCGGTGGGCACCCGCCTGTTCGGCAAGGTCACCAACCTGACCGACTACGGCGCGTTCGTCGAGATCGAAGACGGCATCGAAGGCCTGGTGCACGTCTCCGAGATGGACTGGACCAACAAGAACGTCGATCCCAAGAAGGTCGTGTCGCTGGGCGACGAGACCGAAGTCATGGTGCTGGAGATCGACGAAGACCGCCGTCGCATCAGCCTGGGCATGAAGCAGTGCCGCGCCAATCCGTGGGAAGAGTTCTCCGCGCTGTACAAGCGTGGCGACAAGGTCAAGGGCGCGATCAAGTCGATCACCGACTTCGGCGTGTTCATCGGCCTGCCCGGCGGCATCGACGGTCTGGTGCACCTGTCCGACCTGTCCTGGACCGACACCGGCGAAGAGGCTGTCCGCAAGTTCAAGAAGGGCGACGAGCTCGAAGCCGTTGTGCTGGCCATCGACACCGAGCGCGAGCGCATCAGCCTGGGCGTCAAGCAGCTCGAGGGCGACCCGTTCAACAACTACGCCTCGGTCAATGACAAGGGCGCACTGGTGAACGGCACGGTCAAGAGCGTCGAGGCCAAGGGCGCCGTGATTGCCCTGTCCGACGACGTCGAAGGCTACCTGCGTGCCAGCGAGATCTCCCGCGATCGCGTGGAAGATGCCAGCACCCGCCTGAAGGTGGGCGACGCCGTCGAAGCCATGATCATCAACATCGACCGCAAGAACCGTTCGATCCAGTTGTCGATCAAGGCCAAGGACAGCGCCGAAACGGCGGACTTCATGTCCAAGCAGGAAGAAAAGGCCACCGGCACCACCAACCTCGGTGCGCTGCTCAAGGCCAAGCTCGACAGCAACAAGGGCTAAGCCGCAAGGCTTGCCTGAAGCTTGCTCTGCAAGAGCCAGCCAAGGACTGCCGGGGCACCCAGCCGGGTGCCCCGGTGATTCCTGAATCTGGCCCCACCGATCCCGGGTCGAACGTCATCTTCCTTCGCGGCGCGTCATGCCCCAGCAGAACCTGACCAAGTCCGAACTGATTGCCGCACTCGCGCAGCGCTACCCGCAACTCTCCACGCGGGATGCCGAATACGCGGTCAAGACCATCCTGGATGCCATGAGCGCCACGCTCGCCCAGGGCCAGCGCATCGAGATCCGCGGCTTTGGCAGCTTCTCGCTCAATGTGCGCCCGGCGCGTACCGGCCGCAACCCCAAGAGCGGCGAGAAGGTCGTCGTGCCCGAGAAGCGCGTCCCGCACTTCAAGCCGGGCAAGGACCTGCGTGCCCTGGTGGATCACCATGAGGATCAGCACGAGACCGGCAGCAATGCCAAGGCGGCCTGAGCCCCGCCGCTGGACAAGACGCTCAATGAATCTGCGCGGGCTGCACGAGTGTGCAGCCCGTTTGTCTTTGTGGGGGCAGGGGCGTGACGGCCCGTGCGGGGCGGCATGCCGGACGTGGCCTGCGCCTAGAATGCCGGGCATGCCTCGCGCCTGCGACTTCGTCGTCCTTCTGCCTGTGGAGCATCCATGCTGCGGCTGCTGACCAACGCCCTCTGGGTGGCCGTGTTCCTGTTCATGTTCTGGGTGGCGCTGAAGAATTCCGACACCGCCACCCTGCGCCTGACCGAGACCGCCAGCCTGACCGCGCCGCTGATCGTGATCGTGCTGATCGCCTTCGGCGCCGGGGTGCTGACGGCTCTGCTGGCGACCGCGCCGCGGCTGTTCCGCCTGAACCGCGAACTGCGCAATGCGCGTGGCGCTGCCCGCCAGGCGTCTGGTGGTGCGGAAGCCGGGCCGCGCAGTCCCGCTGCAGCCGGCGCTGCCCGTGCAGACGACGAGGCCCAGCGCGCCGGGGTTTGAACCCCTTCCATCTTCAGCCGATCTCGAACAGAACATTCATGGACACCTGGTGGCTGCTGGCCATTCCCGTCATCTTCGGTCTGGGCTGGATTGCGCGCGGCTTTGACCTCAAGGAACTGCTGAGCGAATCGGCACGCCTGCCGCGCTCCTACTTCAACGGCCTGAACTTCCTGCTCAACGAGCAGCCGGACCGCGCCATCGAAGCCTTCATCGAGGTCGTCAAGCTCGATCCCGAGACCATCGAGCTGCACTTCGCGCTGGGCAACCTGTTCCGCCGCCGGGGCGAGATGGAACGCGCGATCCGCCTGCACCGCAATCTGCTCGAGCGTGCCGACCTGCCGGTGGCATTCCGCGACCAGGCCTTGTTTGCGCTGGCGCAGGACTACCTGCGCGCGGGTCTGCTCGACCGCGCCGAGTCCGCCTTCAAGTCCCTGTCCGACACGCCGCACGCCGACGCCGCGGCGGGCTTTCTGGCCGAGGTGTATCAGCTGCAGAGCGAGTGGCAGCTGAGCATTGATGCCCTGCAGCGCAGCGGCGGCGATACCCCCGCCAAGGCGCGCACGATTGCCCACCTGTACTGCGAGCTGGCCGAGGCAGCCATCGAGCGCAAGGACCTCAAGGCGGCACGCGAACAGCTGGCCCGGGCCCGCACGGCCGATTCGGCCCTGCTGCGCATCGTGCAGATCGAGATCGGCATTGCCGCGGCCGAGCAGGCCTGGGCGCGCATCGTCGAGCTTGGCGACCAGACGCTCGCGGCGCATCCGGAATTCGCACCGCAGATCGTCGAGGCCTATATCGAGGCGGCCCAGCACGTGGCCTTCAGCGCGCCGGGCGCCCGGCCGCTGGATGCGCAGCTGCGCAGCTGGTTCGAGGCCTCGCCCAACGACGCCATGGCGGCGGTCGTCATCAAGCGCCTGGAGAGCGCCGGCCAGCTGCCCGCCGCGCTCGACTTTGCGCGCGTGGCCTTGCAGCGCTTGCCGCGGCTGTCGCAGGCCCATGCACTGCTGCGCCTGCGCGCCAGCATGCAGGGCGACAGCGACGAGGATCTGGCCCACATCACGCAGATGATGAACAGCCTGCTGCGCGGCCAGAAGCGCCACGAGTGCCGCAACTGCGGCTTCCGTGCCCAGCGCTTCTTCTGGCAATGCCCCGGCTGCAAGCAGTGGGACACGCTGCCCTACGCGGCCAGCCCCGTCGGGCCCTGAGCGCCGCAGCAACGCCAAGGCGCAGAGCCACTGCGCTCTTGGTCAATGCCCGCAGCTCACATCACTTCACAATTGAATCGACAGCAGGGTCAACGCGCTGCGGCGCCATGCCGTTTCGAGCAGGCGGACTGCACCGCAGCCACGGAGGGACGATTCATGCTGAAGAAACTGGTATTCGCACTGCTCGCGATGATGGCGAGCATCAACCTGGCCTGGGCCGCGGTGGACGTGAACACCGCCACGGCCGCGGAGCTGGACGCCGTCAAGGGCATCGGCCCGGCAATCTCGAAGAACATCATCAAGGAGCGCAAGAAGGCGCCGTTCAAGGACTGGGCGGATTTCCGTGCGCGCGTGAACGGCGTGGGTGACAAGACCGTGGTCACCATGAGCGAAGGCGGCCTGACCGTTGGCGGCAAGTCCTACACCGGTGCGCCCGCGAAGGCC
>DASSQC010000036.1:0-2105 GCA_035702705.1 Burkholderiaceae bacterium
ACCAAGTGGCCACTCAAGCAGATCGATGAACTTCCGAGGGTCGGCTTTCGGCTGGGCGTGCAGATCAATGTGGCCTATGGACACGCCTACGACGAGCTGCTCAAGGATGAAGCCTACGCGCGGAGCATCACGCGCCAGAGCAATCGTCTGAACCTCTGGCAGATGGTGGCCACCGCCCGCCTGGACGGCGTGATTGCCAGCGAGGACACCGCGGCCATCGAGCTGGCCGAGCTGAAGCTGGATGCGCGCATCCAGCCCACGCGAATCGTGGTGTCTGAAGAAGGGGCCCGCTTCGCCTTTGGCAAGCGCGCTGTCGAGGAATCCTTCGTGAAGCAGTTCAACCAGGTCATGGCGCAGATGCGCCGCGAAGGCCTCATCCAAAGGATCCAGCGGCGCTACCTCTCACCGACGCACTGAACCGGGTGACCCCACTCAGCCCAGCGCCTTGCGGAACTTTTCGAAGACTGTCTTGTAGCCACCATCGGCATCGCGCGCACCGAAGACGGCGCTGCCCGCCACAAAGGTGTCTGCACCGGCATCGGCCACGCGGCGGATGTTGTCCACCTTCACCCCGCCATCCACCTCCAGCCAGATCGGCTGGCCGCCCGCGGCGGTGTGGGCGTCGATCTTCTTCTTCACCGCCGTGATCTTGGGCAGCACGGCCTCGATGAAGCTCTGGCCGCCGAAGCCGGGGTTCACGCTCATCATGAGCACGATGTCGAGCTTGCCCATCACGTAGTCCATGTATTCCAGCGGTGTGGCCGGGTTGAACACCAGACCGGCCTTGCAGCCCTGCTCGCGGATCAGGCTGAGCGTGCGGTCCACATGGCGGCTGGCTTCCGGGTGGAAGGTGATGATGTTCGCGCCGGCCTTGGCAAACATGGGGATCAGTGCATCCACGGGCTCGACCATCAGGTGCACGTCGATGGGAATCGTGACGTGCGGGCGGATCGCCTCGCAGACCAGCGGCCCCACGGTCAGGTTGGGCACATAGTGGTTGTCCATCACGTCGAAGTGGATCAGGTCGGCGCCGGCGGCCTGCACTGCGCGCACCTCCTCACCAAGGCGGGCAAAGTCGGCCGAGAGGATGGAGGGGGCGATGCGAGAGCTCATGGTCGAGGGCGGGTGATCGAGTCGGGCGGATGGGTTGGGCAGGCTGCGCTATGCGGTGGCCGGGTCGCCTGCACGGCAGGCAAGACCCGCATTCTAGGCAGCGGGCGGGCTCGGGTTGAGCAGGCTGTCGCGGCGGTGTGGCCAGTCGCGTGCCCAGGCCTCGAACTGGTCTGCGGGCAGGGGCCGGCTCACGAAGTAGCCCTGGGCGAGATCGCAGCCCATGGACTGCAGCACGCGCCAGATGGCGAGGTTCTCCACGCCCTCGGCCACCACTTCGAGGTCGAGCGTATGCGCCAGATCGATGGTCGAACGCACGATCTTGTGGTCGCCGTCCTCGCGGTCCAGATGCATCACGAAGGAGCGGTCGATCTTCAGTTCCTTGACCGGCAGGCGCTTCAGATAGGCCAGCGAGCTGTAGCCCGTGCCGAAGTCATCGATCGACAGGGGCAGGCCCATGCCATGCAGGCGGTCCAGCACCGACTCGGCGCGGCTCGGATCGTCCATGATCGCGCTCTCGGTGATCTCCAGCTTGAGTGCGTGCGGCGGCACGGAAAAGCGCGCCAGCTGCGCGGCGATCTTGTCCGGCAGCTCCAGGTCCATGAGGTCGCGGGTGGACAGGTTCACCGCCAGGCTCAGTGCATGGCCGGCGTTCGACAACTGCGGGCTGATGCGCAGGATCTCGCCGATCACCCACGCGGTCAGGTGGCGGATGAAGCCGGTCTGCTCGGCAAAGGGGATGAAGTCCAGGGGCGGGATCATGCCGCGCGTGGGGTGCTGCCAGCGCAGCAGTGCCTCGGCGCCCACCAGTTCGCCGCTTGCCAGCGCGATCTTCGGCTGCAGGAACAGGCGCAGCTCGCCGGCGCCAATGGCGCGCTGCAGATCCGACAGCAGCGACAGGGTCTTGGCACTCCCGGAGTCCAGGCGCTCGTCATAGACCAGCAGGCCGGCGGTGCCCCGCTTGGCGGCGTACATCGCCACCTCGGCGCGGGCCA
>DASSQC010000037.1:0-7062 GCA_035702705.1 Burkholderiaceae bacterium
TCAAGGAGCCGCTCGCCGTCTTCGTGCGGGTCAGCCAACCCATCCAGTTCGAGGCGCCGGACAACAAGCCGGTCGGCATCCTGGTCTTTCTGCTCGTGCCCGAACACGCGAATCAGCATCACCTCGAGATCCTCTCGGAACTCGCGCAGATGCTGTCCGATCGCCAGTTCCGCGAGCGCCTGGCCACACTGCCCACGGCCGAGGAAGTGCACCAGGCCTTCGTGCGCTGGGCGCCGGTGGCCTCGGCCGCCTGACGCCGCCCTTCTCCATCCTGCCCGACTCCAAGGCGAAGCCCCACGCGTGCCCACTCTCCGGCTCCTGATCGACGAGACACGCGACGCGCTCGACCTGCGCGAGGTCGCCGGACAGCGCGGTCTGGGCAAGAGTCTGGCCGACGAGGTCATCGCCGCCGCCGACCTGGTGGGGCACCTCAATCTCGTCCATCCGCGCCGCATCCAGGTGATCGGCAGCGAGGAAGTCGAGTACATCGAGCAGATGCCCGCCGCACGCCGTGCGCACTTCATCCACGAGCTTGCGCTCCGGGAGCCGCCGGCCGTGATCTCCGCCGACGGGCTGGAGGCGCCCGCCGACATCCGCAAGGAGTGCGAGGCTGCAGGCATTGCGCTGCTGGCCACGCACCGCAGCGCCGCCGATGTCATCGACTACCTGCGCGTCTACATCACCAAGCGCCTTGCACCCTCGTGCACCATGCATGGCGTGTTCATGGACGTGCTCGGCATGGGCGTGCTGATCACCGGCGAGTCCGGCCTGGGCAAGAGCGAGCTGGCACTCGAACTCATCAGCCGCGGCCATGGCCTGGTGGCCGATGATGTGGTGGAGCTGCAGCGGGTCGCCGTGGACCGGATTGAAGGCCGCTGTCCGCCGCTGCTGGCCAATCTGCTCGAGGTGCGCGGGCTCGGCCTGCTGGACATCAAGGCCATCTTTGGCGAGACGGCGGTGCGCCGCAAGATGAAGCTCAAGCTCATCGTGCACCTCGTGCGTCGCTCCACCATGGAGCAGCAGTACGAGCGCCTGCCTCTGGAGAGCCAGACCCAGGACGTGCTGGGCATGCCGATCCGCAAGGTCATCATTCCGGTCGCGGCGGGCCGCAACCTCGCGGTGCTGCTGGAGGCTGCCGTGCGCAACACCATCCTGCAGCTGCGCGGTGTGGACACCATGAAGGAATTCATGGCCCGCCAGGAAGCCGCCATGCGTGCCGATCTCGCGGGTGACTCCAGCGGCGGCGCCGCGTGAGCGCCAACTCACCGTCACCCGCGAATGCACCCAGTCTCTTCTGGGAAGACACCGCCGGAGAACATCGGGCCCGCTGGCTGTCGGATGCCGGCAATCCGCCTCCGGCACGCGTGCTGCCCGTGGATGACACGCTCACGGCCGATGCCGCTTTCCGCCTGACTGGTGAAGGCACTGCGCTGCTCTGGGGCAGCGACTATCACAATGCCCGCACGCTGCTCTCTGCGCTGACGCGCCGCCTCGACAAGCGCGCGGCCTCGCCCAGGGCCAAGGGTAAGCCTGGTGCAAATGCCGGTGATCTGAACCAGCAATTCCACCGCTACCGCATGGCGCAGGCCCAGCGCACTAACCAGCTGGGCAAGCTGCTGGTACCCCTGAGCGCCGACCATCGTGTGCTGCTGCCGCGCGCTCCCGATGTAGCCGATGCCTGCCGGGCTGCCTGGGGGGACGTGGGTGAGAACTATGTGGTGTCCCTGCGCGAACTGCTCGGCGCCATTGGGGCCTTCGAGTGGCGCAAGCGCGGCGTGCCGATCCCCGCGATCGGCGCAAGCATTCATCCGCACTACGGCGTGTTTTCTCCGGTGCGCGGTGAATACATTGCGCTGGTGGCGCAGGCGCCCCTGCCTGCAGCGCTGGCGGCGCATCCGATGGCCATGGACATCGGTACCGGCACCGGCGTGCTGGCGGCGGTGCTGGCGCGCCGCGGCGTGGCCAAGGTGCTGGCGACCGACCAGGATCCGCGCGCACTGGCATGCGCGCGGGAGAACATCGCACGCCTGCAGCTCGAAGCTCAGATCGACGTCGTGCCGGCCGACCTGTTTGCGCCGGGCGTGGCGGCGCTGATCGTCTGCAATCCGCCCTGGCTGCCGGGCAAGCCGGCGTCGCGCCTGGACCATGCCATCTACGACCCGGACAGTCGCATGCTGCGCGGCTTCATTGCCGGCCTGCGTGCGCACCTGGCGCCGGGTGGAGAAGGCTGGTTGATCCTGTCCGATCTGGCCGAGCACCTCGGCCTGCGCACGCGCGCGCAGTTGCAGGGCTGGATCGACGCCGCTGGCTTGCGCGTGCTGGACCGCATCGACGCGCGGCCCGAGCACCCGCGTGCCGCCGACGCCACCGATCCCCTGCATGTCGCGCGCTCGCGCGAAGTGACCTCGCTCTGGCGCCTCACGGCCACTTGAGGCCGCTTGAGACCGCTTGAGCCTGGCGGCGCTAGCCGCCAGCCGGTTCGCGTGCCGCAGGCAGGGCAAACACGCGCTGGTCCGCCACCGCGTAGAGCCGCTCGCCCTGGGCTGCGCGCACCGGATGCATGCCGGTGAATTCGCCGAAGGCCGGCAGCACGCCCACGCGCTCACCCATCCAGAAGCAGGGCAGGCGCGCCGCGTCGCCGCCGGCGCTCAGGCGCACGCAGGGATGCAGGTGCCCGGCCAGCACGTAGTGCGCGGGTTCGGGGTCCGGATGGTGCTTGAGCGCCAGCTCGCCGGCGATGAAGGGCTCGTCGACGATGGCGATGTCCAGCGTCGCCGGCGGATCGCCGGCATGGCTGTCATGGTTGCCGCGCACCAGCGTCATGGCACAGGCGGCGTGCGCGGCGCGGAACTGCGCCAGCGCCGCCAGGGTGCCCGTGCTCTGCGATTCGCGGGCGTGCATGAAGTCGCCCAGGAACACCAGCTCTTGCGCGCCCAGGCGCGTGATGAGCGCGCTCAGAGTCTGCAGGCTGCCGCCGGTGCTGCCGCGCGGCACCGGGATGCCGCGTGCGCGAAACACCGCGGCCTTGCCGAAGTGCGGGTCGGCCACCAGCAGCATCCGTGCAGCCGGCAGCCAGACCGCCTTCTCGGCAAGCAGGTGCAGCTCGAGCCCGGGTGCGGCGCCGAGCCGATGGATTGCGTGGTCAGCCATGGCCGGCGATTCTAGGCAGCCGGCCGCACGCCCGGGGCCGGCGGGCAAGACGTCCATCTGGTGCGGCTTTCCAGACCAAAACGGCTGGAAAGCCGCACCAGACAAGCGAGAAGCCCCGGCCGGCGGGTTTTGCATGCGCGCCACCATCCCGTAAGGTGCCGGCATGAACCTCAAGGAACTGCTCGAGCTCGGCTCGTTTCTGGTCACCGTGATCGGCCTGCCCTTTGCGATCGTGGTGTTCTTCATCGAACAGCGCAAGGAACGCGACAACGAGGACGAGGAGGCCTACCAGCTGCTCTCGGATGCCTACAACGCCTTCCTGCAGGTCGTGCTGCAGAACCCGGACCTGAAGCTGCGCACCGAGCGGCGCAATGACGACCTCAGCGACGAGCAGCTCGAACGCCGTCGCATCATCTTCGAGATGCTGATCTCCCTGTTCGAGCGCGCCTACATCGTCGCCTGGGAGCCGGAGATGAACGCCAACCAGCGCCGCCGCTGGGCCAGCTGGGAGGACTACATGCGCGAGTGGTGCCGCCGCGAGGACTTCGTGGCCCTGCTGCCGCAGCTGCTGCGCGGCGAGGACCCGGACTTTGCCGAGTACATCAAGGCCATCGCGCGCGAGGAGCTGCCGGGCTGGCTGGTGTAAACCCGGACGTCCGGACCAGATCACCCGAGGAGGTGTCGTTCGGCCGTCACGCTCGGCGCTTTTCCTGTCGACAGCCGCAGTCGGCCGAACATAATTCGGCGCGTCCGGACCGTCGCAATCTGACGGATCGGCTGCATTCAGGGAGATGGAATTGGCGGCCTCGATCTTGAGCCGCGTCGGCCTTGCTGGTCTGGCGCTCTGCATGAGCCTATCGGCATTTGCCCAGAGCGGGCGATTCACCATCGAGCGGCCTCCATCCTGGGTCGTCGAGGTGCAAGCACCGCCCGCCCAATCCGCCGATCCGACAGGCATATCCGGTGGCGTCTATGCCATCCTGGTCGATCGTCAAGTGCGCGCGGTCGGCAAGGAGCGCATGAGCTATCAGCGCCGCATCTACAAGGCGCTCAACGAGCAGGGTGTGGGCACCATCGCCAACATCGATGTGGACTTCAACCCTTCGCATCAGACGCTGATCCTGCACGGTATCTGGGTCATTCGCGAGGGACAGCGCAGTGCGCGCCTAAAGGCCTCCGACGTCAAGATCCTGCAGCGCGAGCGCGATCTCGAGGCGCAGGTCTATGACGGCACGGTCACGGCCTCGGTGTTCCTCGACGATGTTCGCGTCGGCGACCTGGTCGAGTTTGCGTGGACGGTTCGCGGGCACAACCCGGTCTTCGGGCAGCGTCATCACGGCCGCCTCGACATGCAGTGGTCGGTTCCCATCGGGCGGCTGCACACGCGATTGATCGGCCCCGAGCGTCCTGCCCTGGTGGTGAAGGCAAAGAACGGCGTGCCAGCCGCACAGGAGCGTCCCGGCGCCCCCGGCGAGAAGGTCTACGTCTGGCTCGAGGACAACGTGCCCGCGCTGACGATCGACTCCGGCGCCCCTGCTTGGTACGACCCCTACCGCCATGTCGACTGGGGCAGCTATGCGCAGTGGTCGGATGTGGTGCAGTGGGCGCTGCCGCTCTACACGCCGGCGGCAGAACCGGGCCCCAAGGTTCGTGGCTTGATCGCTCGTCTCGCGGCAGATCATGCCGATGCGGACAGCCGGCTGGTCGAGGCCCTCAGGACCGTGCAGCGCGATGTGCGCTACTTGGCGATCTCGGTCGGCCAGGGCTCCCACGCGCCGCGCGATCCGGAGGACGTGCTGCGCAGACGGTTCGGGGACTGCAAGGACAAGTCGCTCTTGCTCGTTGCGCTGCTTCGAGGGCTCGGGATCGAAGCGCACGCGGCGTTTGTCAACACCGACATTGGTCGTGGGGTGGCGAACTGGCTGCCTTCCCCCGGGGCTTTCAATCATGTCGTAGTGCGCGCGCGCTTGAACGACCGGACGTTCTGGCTTGACCCCACGAACCGAACCCAGCTTGGCACGGTGGACAGCCTGACGCAGGCGGACCATGGCCTGGCCCTCGTGGTTACGCCTGCCACGTCTGAGCTGGAGTCTATGCATGGACACCAGCGCGCGGGCGATATCCGCCGTATCCATGCAGTGCTTGATCTGCGCGCTGGACTGGCTGGCGAGGCGCTCTACACCGTAACCACCACCTCCACCAAAGAGGCAGCCGATTCTGTGCGCTGGTCGTTCCAGACACAGCGCATTGATGAGCTTCAGCGCAACTACCTGAACTTCTACGCCTCGTACTTCAAGGGTATCGAGCCGGTCGCTCCACCACAGCTGATTGATGATCCGCAAGCCAATCAGGTGCAGGTGATCGAGCGCTATCGCATTCCTGCTTTCTGGGAGACGGGGGAGTCCGAGGCCAAGAAGATTGCCGAGATTCTGGTGCCCGACATGCTTTCTGTGTTGCAGTCCCCCAAGACCAAGGTGAGGAATGCGCCGCTTGCGCTGCGTTATCCGCTGCGCATTGAGCAGCGCACCGAGGTGCTGATGCATGCGCCCTGGGACAAGACCGTGTTTCCCGATCGCATCACGGATCCGGCGTTCGAGCTTGAGCGCACGATGCGCTGGGATGAACCTAAGAGGCTGGTCATCGAGGATCGCTTCGAGTCCCGAGCTGAGCAGCTGGAGGCCCGTGACATGGCCCGCTATGTTGAAGCCCTGGAGCGAGCACGCAAGGCTCTGGGCTTCCAATTCACGCACACTGACAGCACGCTCGCCGCGAGCGAAGGCGAGATGCATGCCTCCGGCTGGCTTGCGGTGGCCCTGGGTCTGCTGACTGGTGCACTGGCCTGCTTCCTGCTGAATCGCTGGGATCCGCCTGCCCGCCCGCTGGCCAGCTCCGAGCTCTACGGCGCGCCCGAGGGCCTGAAGGGCTGGATGATCCTGCCGATCGCCATCCTCGCGCTGCAATTGATCATTTCTCTTGGCGCCGTGTTCATGAGCGCCGAGCGTCTGACGCAGGCTGCCTGGGCGCAGCAACTTGAGACTGCAGGGCTCAGCGGCGCCTGGGCCTGGGGCATCAAGTACTGGGTCAACATCGTGATCGCGCTGTGGTCTCTGTTGGCGCAGGGTCTTGCACTGAAGCTGATCTTCGAGCGGCGCACGAGCTCGCCCTGGATCTGCATCGGCCTGGGGATTGGCGGCCTGATCTGGACTGGATTGGACACTTACTGGATCAAGCTCTTTTCAGAGGCGTCCACCGCAACCCAACGTACAGCCGAAGTCCTTGGCAGCATTCTGTGGACCGGGGTGTGGACGGCCTACTTCATTCGCTCGCGTCGAGTACGGCGCACATTTACGCGGTACAGCGCGGCGCTGCGGCACGGTACCGACCCGGCACAGCCCGAAGAGCCCGATTCGCTGGCCGACGCTGCCGCTGCTGGCGCCGCCGGACTGACTGCGACGCGGATCGCATCAAATTCCTCTGCCTGAGGGGCGGTGCGCGCCTGCTTTGACCGTATCAGGACTCGGGCTCGCGCCGCGCCAGGAAGGTCGAGGCCAGCGCCGCCACCACAATCCGCACCTCGGGCGGCAATGCCTTCTCGTCCGGATGCAGCCAGACATGACCGTTGTTCATCAGCGAGACGGCGCCCACCGCCAGATTGTCATACTCGAAGGCCACACCCACTGTGCCCGTGAACGGGCTGCGCAGGGGCTGGCCGGGGCGGCGCGGGTCTTCGAGGGCTGTCAGCGCGCGCATTGAAATGCGCTTGCCATCGGCATCCTCGGCCCAGCCGCTCTCGCCCTCCACGCCGCCGATCGGCATGAACTCCGAACCTTCGGCAATCATCATGAAGCGCCAGCTGGCCAGGGGGGGCTCCTCGGCCCGCACGACATCGATCGTTCCGGCGAAGGACGCTTC
>DASSQC010000038.1:0-2705 GCA_035702705.1 Burkholderiaceae bacterium
CGAGCTCGGCTGGGACGCCAGCGTGCCGATGATGGGTCAGCGGATCGACATCTCCTGAGCGCGGGGGTGCGCGCCGCGCCCGGCTACTGCACCAGCGAGACCACCGGCGCGGGTGCCGCCGCGCGGATCTGGATGGCGCCGCCGAACACCGCGCTCAGCGCGGCGTGCAGGCGCGGGTCCTGCTGCGCGCCTTCGGCCACCACCCGGCCCTGGTCCATGACGATCAGCCGGTCGGCGTGCAGGGCCAGGTTGAGGTCGTGCAGCACGCTGAGCACCGTGCGCTGCGGCGCGATCCGGCGCAGCAGGCGGATCAGGGCCACCTGATGCGGCGGGTCCATGTGGGTGGTGGGTTCGTCCAGCAGCAGCACGCCTGCCTCGGTGGCGAGTGCGCGCGCCAGCAGCACGCGCTGGCGCTCGCCTCCGGAGAGCTCGGGCAGGCGCCGGTGCTGCCACTCGTTGCAGGCCATGGCCTGCATGGCGGCATCGACGGCCCGCTCATCGGCCGCATCCGGCGCACCGAACAGCCCGATATGGGGCAGGCGGCCGAGCGCCACGGTCTCGCGCACGCTCAGCTCGCCCTCGTTCTCGCCGCCCTGCGACAGCCAGGCCAGCTGCTGCGCCCGCTGGCGCAGACTCAGCGTGGCCAGATCCTGCCCGTGCAGGCGCACCTGCCCGGCGCGCAGGGGCAGCAGGCCGGCCAGGGCGCGCAGCAGCGTGGACTTGCCCGCCCCGTTGGGGCCGACGATGGCCGTCCAGCCGGTGCGCAGCTCGAGATCCACGCCGCGCAGGACCTCGCGCGCGCCGAATCCCGTACCGAATGCCACGCACAGGCCGCGCGCGGCCAGGGTCGGGGTCGCGGCCGGGCCCGGGTCGGGGGTGGCGCTCATCGTCCGGCACTCCGGTGCATCAGGCGCAGCAGATAGACGCCACCAAGCACCGCCGTGAGGATGCCCACCGGCAGCTCGCGCGGCGCGATCAGGCCGCGTGCCAGCACGTCGGCGGCCAGCAGCAGCACCGCGCCGGCGCAGGTGCTGGCCAGCAGCAGGAAACCGCTGGCCGAGGGCGCGAAGCGGCGCACGATGTGCGGCGCCACCAGGCCCACGAAGGCCACCAGCCCGGCCTGCGACACGGCCACACCGGTGCACAGCGCGAGCCCCGCCAGCAGCACCAGACGCAGCCGCGCCACCGGCAGGCCGAGGCTCTGCGCGCTGTCCTCGCCCAGGCTCAGGGCATCGAGCAGGCGCGACAGGCGCAGGGCGATCGGCAGGATCAGCAGCAGCGTGGCCGCCAGCAGCGCCACGCTGGTCCAGTTCAGATAGCCGGTGGTGCCGAGCATGAAGGCCTGCCGGCCGCGCAGCGCGGCCGGCACCCAGCTGGTGATGAGGTCCGCGCATGCGCCCATCACCACGCCCACCACCACGCCGGCCAGCAGCAGGCGCAGGCTGTGCTGTGCGCCGCGCGCCAGGAGCACGGTCAGCAGCACACCGCCCAGCGCACCGCAGAAGGCGGCGCCCGCCAGGCCCAGATCGAGCAGCCATTGCGCAAGGCCCAGGCTCGCCGACAGGCCGCCCGCCAGGCTGCCAAGCGCCAGCACCGCCACCACCGCCAGCGAGGCGCCCGCGGCCGAGCCAAGCAGGAAGGGGTCGGCCAGCGGGTTGCGAAACACGCCTTGTGCAATGGCGCCGGCCAGCCCGAGCAGTGCACCGACCAGCAGGGCACCGAGGGTGCGCGGGGCCCGGATCTCCCAGAGAATCAGCTCGGCCTGCGGGCTGCGCACATCGGCCAGGAAGGCGCTGATCGAGAAGCCCTCGCTGCCCACCGCGAGGCCGGCCGCCAGGCTCAGCAGCGCCGCCAGGCCCAGCAGGGCCAGCAGGCGCAGCCGGGCCGCGGCCGCAGCCGACGGCGCCTGCGGCCTGACGGAAGGCGAGGCAGGCGGGGTCGGCGGTGGCATCAGGGCGCGGTCGGGCATGGGGTTGCCTCAGCGCGGCGTGGCCGCAGCAGCTGGCGCCGGGGGCCGCAGCTGCGCAAGGCAGTCGGCAATCGCCAAGGCGGCCTCGCCCATGCGCGGGCCGGGGCGCACCAGCAGTTCGAACACCTCGCGCGGGAAGCTGCAGACCTGCCGCTCACGCAGGGCGCGCAGCGCAGCCCAGCCCGGACGCTGCTGCAGCTCGCGCAGCTGCCCGGCAGACACCATGATCACATCGGGCTGCGCGCGCACGACAAACTCCGGATTGAGCTGCGGGAACGCACCGAGCGACGCACCGGCGATGTTGCCCAGGCCGAGGCGCCTGAGCGTGGCGCCGATGAAGGAGGCCTCGCCGGCCGCGTACAGGCCGTCGTCCACCTCGAAATACACGCGCTTGCCGAGCAGCGCCGGCGGCACGCGCTCGCGGGCGCGGGCGAAGTCGGCCTCGATCGCCTGCCAGGTGCGATCGGCCTGCGGGTCACGGTCCAGCACCTGTCCGAGCAGGCGCAGGCTGCTGCGCACGTCGGCATGGGTGTCCGACTCCAGCGCAATGACCGGAATGCCGAGCCCTTCGAGCCGGGCCACGACCCGGGCCGAGCGCGAGGCCAGCACGAGGTCGGGCCGCAGCGCCGCGATGCGCTCGACCTGCGCGTCCTCCAGGCCGCCGAGCTTGGGCAGGCCCTGCACCGATACCGGCCAGTTGGAGAACTGGTCGGTGCCGACCAGCCGATCGCAGGCC
>DASSQC010000039.1:0-7295 GCA_035702705.1 Burkholderiaceae bacterium
TTCTTCAGCCGATTTGGCTTGGAGAAGCGCATGAAAGCTGGATTCGCACTGCGTTCCGCTGGGTCGATCCAGCATTGATGCGCCTCTTCAGGGCAAATGGGCTGGAAAGCCGCGCCAGACAAGCGGGAACGGGATGCGCAGGTGCTGGCGGCGCGCGCCGACGCGTCAGGTCCCGCGCGAGCCGCTGCTGGGCTTGAGCAGCACGACCAGTGCGCCGCCGCCGCCGTCGGCCGGGCGGGCCGCCACAAAGGCGATCACTTCGTCCTTCTGCATCAGCCAGCTGCGCACCTTGCCCTTGAGCACGGGCTGGCGGTCCTTGCTGCCCAGGCCCTTGCCATGCACGACCCGCACGCAGCGCAGCCCGGCACGCAGCGCATCGCGCAGGAATTCCGCCAGCTCCTCGCGCGCCTCATCCACGCGATGGCCATGCAGGTCGAGCTGTGCCTGGATGCTCCAGTGACCCCGGCGCAGCTTGCCGAGGACGTCGTTGCCGATCCCCTCGCGCCGCCAGCTGAGCTGCTCGTCGGTCTCCAGCATCTGTTCGAGACCGAACTCGTCGGAGAAGGCGTCGGCCAGGACCTGTTGTTCATCGAGCTCGCGCTGGCGCGCCTGGGGCGCGGGCAGCGGCGCGCGGTTAACCACGCGATTGCTGGCCGGCAGGGGTGTGGCGTCCTTGACCGCGTCGCGGAACAGGCGCTCGCGCGCGGCGTCGCGCTGCGCTTCAAGCGCCGCCCGCTTGCGTCGGTTCTCTTCCTCGACGCGCTGGGCGTGCAGCTGCTCGCGGATGGTCTTGAGCTGGTCGAACGCACCCATGGCGTGCTCCGGGGGCGCGTTCGGATGTGCAGCAACGCAGTGCGGGTGGCGTCAGCCGCCCGCCTGCTCCAGGAAGCGCTGAGCGTCCAGCGCGGCCATGCAGCCCGTGCCGGCGCTGGTGATCGCCTGACGGTAGACGTGATCCGCCACGTCGCCGGCGGCAAACACGCCGGGCACGCTGGTCATGGTGGCAAAGCCTTCCGTGCCGCTCTTGACCTTCAGGTAGCCGCCGTTCATGTCCAGCTGGCCTTCGAAGATGCCGGTGTTGGGCGAGTGGCCGATGGCGATGAAGCAGCCGGCCAGCTTGAGCTCCTTGGTGGCGCCCGTGCGGTTGTCCTTGATGCGCACGCCGGTCACGCCGGTCTGGTCGCCCAGCACGGCGTCGAGTTCGTGGAAGTACTCGAACTTGACCTTGCCTTCGGCAGCCTTGGCCTTGAGCTTGTCGATCAGGATCGGCTCGGCCTTGAACTTGTCGCGGCGGTGGATCACGGTCACGGTGTTGGCAATGCCCGTGAGATACAGCGCCTCTTCCACGGCGGTGTTGCCGCCGCCCACCACGCAGACGTCCTGACCCTTGTAGAAGAAGCCGTCGCAGGTGGCGCAGCCGCTCACGCCCTTGCCCATGAAGGCCTGCTCGCTCTCCAGACCCAGGTACTTGGCGCTGGCGCCGGTGGCGATGATCAGCGCGTCACAGGTGTAGGTACCGGCATCGCCCGTAAGCGTGAAGGGGCGCTGCTTGAGGTCCACAGTGTGGATGTGGTCAAACACCAGCTCGGTGTTGAAGCGCGTGGCGTGCTGCTCGAAGCGCTGCATCAGCTCGGGGCCCTGCACGCCCATGGCGTCGGCCGGCCAGTTGTCCACATCGGTGGTCGTCATCAGCTGGCCGCCCTGGGCCAGGCCGGTGATCAGCACGGGGTTGAGGTTGGCGCGCGCTGCATAGACGGCGGCGGTGTAGCCCGCGGGGCCGGAGCCGAGAATCAGGACTTTGGCGTGCTTGGCAGACATGGGGCGGGGCCTTGTCGATGGGTGGTACGGGGAGGCTGCGCTGGAGGCCGCAGCACGAAGGCGGGGCTGCGCAGATGGGAGCGCAGCCCATGAAACACAAGACGCGATTATAGGAAGCGGGTGTTGTGCCAGGCGCGCGCTGCCATGCAAAGAACTCATGCGCCGAATAGCCCCTTTCTATACTCGGCGCATGAGTGGTTTTCTATGAGCTTTCGACTCTCCCAGCTTGGCCCGAACACCGAGGCGGACGCCGACGCAACCCGCGCTACGCGCGGGCCCGTGCTCCCTGCGGAGTCCGCCCCGGTCTACAAGCGTGAGCGCAGCGCGCCGATGGCGGCCGGCGCACCGGTGCCGGGCGAGCTGCCGCCGGAACCCCGCTTTCTGGCTGAATTGAAGTGGTTTGTGGTCGGCGTGCTGGTGCTGCTGCTGATCCTGTCGCTGGCCACTTACAGCAAGACAGACGCCGCCTGGTCCACCAGCGGACTGGGTGGCGAACTCAACAACGCCATTGGCCCGGCGGGCGCGTTTGTGTCCGACCTGCTGCTGTATCTGTTCGGCCTGTCGGCCTGGTGGTGGGTGGCACTCGGCCTGCTGTTCGTGACGCGGGCGTGGCGCCGTGCGCACGGCGGGCTCGCCTTGAGCATGCCGGCACCCGCACGCGCCGCGGGTTTTGCGCTCATTCTGCTGGGCAGCGCGGCACTGGAAGGTACGCGCGTGTCCTGGCTGCACCCGCATCTGAGCCTGCCGCACGCACCTGGTGGCTCGATCGGCTATTCGCTGGGCAATGCACTCACCGGCACGATCGGCTTTACCGGCGGCACGCTGGTGCTGCTGCTGATGTTGCTGGCCGGTCTGTCGATGCTCTTCTGCTTTTCCTGGCTGAGTGTGGCCGAGCGCATCGGCACCTTCATCGAGAACCGGATGCAGCGCCGCGTGATGGAGCAGGAGGCGCAGGAAGACCGCGCCATCGGTGAGCATGCTGCCGAGGTGCGGGCCGAAGCCTTGCGCGAGGAAGTGCTCAAGCGCGAGGAAGGGCCCAAGATCCGAATCGAGCCGCAGAAGGTCGTGGTGCCGCGCAGCGAGCGCGTCGAGAAGGAAAAGCAGCAGACCCTGTTTGCCGAGATCAATGCCGGCAGCCTGCCGCAGCTTGGCCTGCTGGATGCACCGCCTGCGGTGACGGAATTCGTGAGCCGCGAGACGCTCGAATTCACCAGTCGCCTGATCGAGAAGAAGCTCGCCGACTTCAATGTGCAGGCCCAGGTCGTGGCGGCATTCCCGGGGCCGGTGATCACGCGCTACGAGATCGAGCCTGCGGTGGGCGTGAAGGGGGCGCAGATCGTCAACCTGGCACGCGACCTGGCGCGGGCGCTCTCCGTGGTCAGTGTGCGCGTGGTCGAGACGATTCCCGGCAAGAGCACCATGGGTCTGGAGCTGCCCAATCCCAAGCGGCAGACCGTGCGCCTGTCGGAGATCCTCGGCTCGCAAGCCTACAACGACAGCCATTCGCTCTTGACCATGGCCCTGGGCAAGGACATTGCCGGCAACCCGATGTGTGCCGATCTGGCCAAGATGCCGCATCTGCTGGTGGCCGGTACGACGGGTTCGGGCAAGTCGGTGGGCATCAACGCGATGATCCTCAGCCTGCTCTACAAGGCCGAGCCCAATGACGTGCGCCTGATCATGATCGACCCGAAGATGCTCGAGATGAGCGTCTACGGCGATATCCCGCATCTGCTGGCTCCAGTGGTCACGGACATGAAGCAGGCGGCCAACGCGCTGAACTGGTGCGTGGGTGAGATGGAGCGGCGCTACAAGCTCATGAGCAAACTCGGCGTGCGCAATCTCAATGGCTACAACGCCAAGATCGCCGAAGCCGAGGCGCGTGAGGAGAAGATCCCCAACCCCTTCAGTCTCACGCCGGATGCTCCGGAGCCGCTGGCCAAGCTGCCCTATATCGTCGTGATCATCGATGAACTGGCCGACCTGATGATGGTCGTGGGCAAGAAGATCGAGGAGCTCATTGCACGCCTGGCGCAGAAGGCGCGTGCGGCCGGCATCCACCTGATTCTGGCCACGCAGCGTCCCAGCGTGGATGTGATCACCGGACTCATCAAGGCCAACATTCCCACGCGGATGGCCTTCCAGGTGTCCAGCAAGATCGACAGCCGCACCATTCTGGACCAGATGGGTGCCGAGGCCCTGCTGGGCATGGGCGATCTGCTCTACCTGCCGCCGGGCAGCGGCATGCCGCAGCGCGTGCACGGCGCCTTCGTCAGCGACGACGAAGTCCACCGCGTGGTCGAGCACCTCAAGAAGCACGGCGAGCCCAACTACATCGAGGGCATTCTGGAAGGCGGCACGCTTGGCGAGGATGGCGACGGTGTGGGCAGCGTGACGGGGATCGGCGGCGACGCGGAGAGCGACCCGCTCTATGACCAGGCCGTCGAGGTGGTGCTCAAGCACCGCCGTGCATCCATCTCGCTGGTGCAGCGGCATCTGCGCATCGGTTACAACCGCGCCGCGCGGCTGCTGGAACAAATGGAAGTTTCGGGGCTCGTATCGGCCATGGAGTCCAACGGCAACCGCGCGATTCTCGCGCCGCCCAAGCAGGAATGATTGCGCAGCAATGAACCCACGTTTTCGTCTGGCGGGTCTGGTGCTCGCCGCCGGCCTGAGTGCCGCGCTGGCGCCCGCCGCAATGGCCGGCGCGATCGATGACTTTCAGCGTTATGTGGCCGCGCGTGGTGCGCTCACAGGGCAGTTCACGCAGGAGAGCGCCAGCGGCAGCAAGACCCGGCGCACCAGCGGCAGCTTTGCCATCGCCCGGCCGGGCAAGTTCCGCTGGGCGATCGACAAGCCCTTCGAGCAGCTGATCGTCAGTGACGGATCAAGGGTCTGGTTCTGGGACAAGGATCTGAACCAGGTCACGGTCCGACAGCTGAAGGACGCACTGTCTGCTACGCCCGTCGCCCTGCTGCTCGGGGGCGAGCTGCTCGCACAGTTCAACCTGAAGGAAGGCGGCGAGCGTGACGGGCTGCAGTGGCTGGAGGCCACGCCCAAGGGCAAGGATCTGCAGTTCCAGCGCATTGCGGTGGGCATGAAGGACGGGGTACCCATGCGCATGGAGCTCGTTGATGCCTTCAACCAGACGTCGCGCATTCAGTTCGCCCAGGTCAACAATGCCGCGCAGCCTGCCGCAAGCAGCTTCAGCTTCTCGCCGCCTGCGGGCGCGGACGTGCTGCAGCAGTAGTGCTGGGCGAGCTGCAAATGAACAGGGGCCGCAGCGCGGCCCCTGTCTTTTGAGCAGACGATCCTTACTTGATCGTTGACTTGCGTGCAGCCACCTTCTCGATGGCCGGCAGCAGATCCTTGTCCCACTCGAAGCTGTCGGCCACCAGCGTCTGGCCCACGTAGAGCGAGAACCACGGGTAGCCCTTGAGGTCGGTCACGCGGCCGTCGCGCAGTCGTGCGTCACGCACGAAGGCGATCTCGGCAGGAAATTCCTCGGGCTGGTGCCACACGGCCAGAGACTGCTTCTTCACCGTGACCATCCGGACCTGCTTCGAAGCCACCGACTTCATGAACTTCTGGCTGGCGCTCTCCCTGAACAGGCCCTGTTCCCAGTAGGTGCACCAGCGGCAGTCGCGCGCCGAGAAATAGACCAGCGTGACGGGTGTGTCAGCCTTCATGCTGGCGAGCGCCTGTTCGAGCGGCTTGTCGAACTTGCCTTCACTGGCCTGGGCGTTGGCGCCAACGAGCAGGCTGAGTGCGACGATGATGGAGACGAGAAAACGGGTCACGGGGGACTCCTGGATGAACGATGCGCGCATTTTCTCACTCCGGTCGTGCTTCGGGTGCGGCGGGCGGCAAAATGCATGTCATGGATGATCTCTTTTCCACGGCCCAGTCTGCCGGCGACTACGTGCCGCTGGCAGAACGCATGCGCCCCCGGTCGCTGGCCGAGGTGATCGGGCAGGATCAGCTGCTCGGCGAGGGCAAGCCGCTGGCTGTGGCCCTGGTGGCAGGGCGGCCGCACAGCATGATCCTCTGGGGACCGCCAGGTGTGGGCAAGACCACGCTGGCACGGCTGATCGCGCAGGCCTTCGGGTTGCCCATGATCGCGCTGTCTGCGGTGCTGGCTGGCGTCAAGGACATCCGCGACGCGGTGGCGCAGGCCGAGCTCACGCGGGCGCAGACACAGAAGTCCACCGTGGTCTTCGTCGACGAAGTACACCGCTTCAACAAGAGCCAGCAGGACGCCTTTCTGCCGCATGTGGAAAGCGGTCTGTTCATCTTCATCGGCGCAACCACGGAGAACCCGAGCTTCGAGGTCAACTCCGCGCTGCTCTCGCGAGCCGCGGTCTATGTGCTTAATGCCCTGGATGGCGGGGCCCTCGCACAGCTGGTCGAGCGAGCTTCCGATCTGCTTGACGTCCGGTTCACGGAACAGGCGCGCACCCAGATCGTGGCCTATGCCGATGGCGACGGGCGCAAGCTGCTCAATTCGCTCGAACTCGTTGCACAGCACGCCAAGAGCAGTGGTCAGGCGCAGAGCATCGATGAAGCCGTGCTGCGCAAGGTGCTGGCCGAGAACCTGCGGCGTTTCGACAAGGGTGGTGACGCTTTCTACGACCAGATCAGCGCGCTGCACAAGAGCGTGCGCGGCAGCGACCCCGATGCCGCCCTGTACTGGCTGTGCCGGATGCTCGACGGCGGCAGCGATCCGCGCTACATCATCCGGCGCGTGATCCGCATGGCCAGCGAGGACATCGGCCTGGCCGACCCGCGCGCCCTGCGCATGGCCCTGGACGCTGCGGAGACCTATGAGCGACTGGGTTCCCCCGAGGGCGAACTGACCATTGCGCAGGCTGTCATGTACTGCGCCATCGCCGCCAAGAGCAACGCCGCCTACACGGCCTACAACGAGGCGCGCCGGTTCGTGAAGGCGCATGGCTCGGCCCCGGTACCCCTGCACCTGCGCAATGCACCGACCCAGCTGATGAAGGGCCTGGGCTTCGGCAAGGACTACCGCTATGCGCACGACGAAGCCGACGGTGTGGCCGCCGGAGAGCGCTACCTTCCTGAGGGGGTGGAGGCCAGCTTCTATGCACCGACGGATCGCGGCATGGAAGCCAAGATCGCCGAGAAGCTGGCCTGGCTGCGGTCCAGGAACGCGCAGAAGGCCTGAGCCGGCGCCCCAGGGTCAGCGTGGATCGGTCGGCCCCGACGGTTCGTCACCGCGCAGGGGCCTGCTCCGTCTGCGCGCATCCAGCCGCCGACTTGCAGTGTTCACGAGCCGCTCAAAGGGACCCAGCTGCGAGCGGGCTGCGCTGGCCCAGGCCCAGCACAGCGCAAGCGCGAAGATCAGCAGAGCCAGCCCAAGCAGCCCGCTGCTGTCCAGGCGCTGGCCCCACCCCAGTCCGGCGCCGGACAGCAGCAGTGCCATCATCAGGCTCAAGCCGAGGTACATGCTCAGG
>DASSQC010000040.1:0-2364 GCA_035702705.1 Burkholderiaceae bacterium
ATCCTGTGCTTTGACTCGGACCGCTGGTATCGCCGCGGGCTGTTCCAGCCGCTGCTCATGGTGCTGGTGCCCGCCATGGCCTGGGGGCTGTTCACCAAGAACACCGTACTGCCCTTCTGGCAGGCGGTGCCGCTGTACTGCGGCGGCCTGTTCGTCATCTGCATGTTCTGCCATGGCGAACTGTCACGCGCCAAGCCGGCGCCCGAATACCTCACGCGCTTCTATCTGATGATCTCCCTGGGCGGCGCAGTCGGCGGTCTGCTGGTGGGTCTGGTGGCACCGCGGGTGTTCAACGCCTACTGGGAGCTGCCGCTGGCCCTGCTGTTGGCCGCCGTGATGCTGTTTGTGGTCATGCGCGACGAGGGCTGGGTCAAGCCGCTGTTCTCGGTGCTGGTGGCGGCCATCTTCGGCTTTGCGCTGTGGTGGTGGTTCTGGCACCTGGACGCCAATCCCTTCGGCACGGAGGCCATGCGCAATGCCGTGGTGGCCATCATCGGCCTGGCCCTGGTGGCGCTGTTTCTGGGCGTGGCGCGCAGCATTTCAGGCACCGCGGCCACGCTGGGCCTGATCGCCGCCGTGCTGACGGCGAGCTTCAGCTGGCAATACCGGCAGGTGTTCACCCGCGACGTGATCGCCATGGACCGCAACTTCTATGGCACGGTGCGCGTGCGGCAGAGCCCCGATGGCACGGACCGCAAGCTCACGCATGGCGTGATCCTGCACGGCCAGCAGTTCCTGGATGCAGAGCGGCGCCGCTGGCCCACGACCTACTACTCCAGCACCTCGGGCGCGGGTGTGGCGCTGGAGGCGCTGCGCCAGGCGCGCAAGCGGCCGCTGAAGGTCGGACTGATCGGTCTGGGCGTGGGGACGCTGGCCACCTGGGGTCAGCCGGGCGATCAGTTCCGCTTTTACGAGATCAATCCGCAGGTGATTGAGCTGGCCCAGCGCGATTTCACCTACCTGAAGGACTCCCGCGCAACGGTCACCACGGCCCTGGGCGACGCGCGCCTGGTACTTGAACGCGAGGCGCCTCAGGGTTTCGACCTGCTGGTGGTGGATGCCTTCACCAGCGATGCGATTCCGGTGCATCTGGTCACCCAGGAGGCCATGGCCACCTATGCGCGCCAGCTCGCGCCCGGCGGCATCGTGGCCTTCCATGTGTCCAACCGCTATCTGGATCTGGTACCTGTCGTGGCGGGCATTGCGGCGGCCAACCGCATGAGCACGGTGAAGATCGCCGATGAGCGTGCCGAGTGGTATCTCTCCCGCACCGAATACGTGCTGGCCACGCCGGACCCCAAGACCCTTGCGCTCAAGCCGATCGCAGAGCGCGCCGAGGCCGTGGTGCCGCGCGCCGGCTTTGCCACCTGGACGGACGACTACAACAACCTGTTCGCCATCCTGAAGCGCTGAGGCGCGCCGGTGCCGCGCTCGCGGCGATCGGCTGGTGGGCGTGCGGGCGGCTGCCGCCTGAAGCGGCGGCCGATTGATGCCATTGGCGGGTGCAGAGGTTCAGGCGCTGAATTGTGCGCTACCCATGTCTGTCGTTGCTGCATGGCCTGCGGACGGCTCTGAGGTGTTGCGGTAGGCCCCGAAGCGGTCGCGGCGCGGCGGCAGCGTGTCGCGGAACACCTCCGTCAGCCCCTGGGTGCACCAGATGCAGATGGCGGTGTCGGTGCGGGTCAGGTTCTGGCACACCGGGCAGAGCACGAAGGGAGGCAGCTTCTGGCCGGCCAGATCGGGACCGCGCCCGCGACGCCGGGCCAGCAGGCGGCGGCGCGAGTGGGTGTGCTGGATCTTCAGGGTCACCAGCGAGACCGCCAGGACCACACCGGCAGTGCCGAACACCCAGGCGGCACCGTTGAGATCACACCACCAGTGCAAAGTCGATATGCAGCTCATCAATCACTCCCTGCGCGCCGCATGTTGTGCTGCCTGCCTCGAATCCGGGCCGTCGACGCAATCTGCGCAGACTAGGGCGTGCTTCGCCGGCTGTCAGAACGGCGCCGGAAGTCGCAAAAGCTGATACGTGCGGTCGATCGGCCTGTGGCGGTGTACGCCGGGGGCGTGACAGCCGGTCGGTGCCGGTCGGCTGCCGCTGCAGGTTCATCGGATGGCGGGGCAGGGCGCCGCGTGCTGCGTGGGACAATCCGCGCCTGTGCCGCAATCAGCCTGCACGTACTGCTCACTTGCCTATGGACAGCATCAGCTTTTCCGACCCGGCGCCTGAACCGAGCGTCGACTATCCGCGTGAAGACCGCCGCATCTCAGGCATGCCCCGGCGCCAGACCTGGCTGTTCCACGAAGATGCAGGCTCGGGCGGCAGCTTCGGCATCTGGGCCTGCGAGGTGGGGCACTGGCGCA
>DASSQC010000041.1:0-5349 GCA_035702705.1 Burkholderiaceae bacterium
CTTGCGCCGGTGGACAGCCTGGCCCAGGGCTTGCATGCCGTGCGCCTGAGCGAGAACGAACAGGATCGGGTACGCCAGGGGCAGCGCCTGATCATCACGGACGATTTTGACGGCACCGTGCGCATGTACGGGCCGGATGGATTCCTTGGCATCGGCCAGCTGCATCAGCGCCGCTTGCAGCCCACTCGAGTTTTGAACCTGAAAGACTGAAGACCATGTCCCGCCAGCTACGCAACATCGCCATCATCGCCCACGTGGACCACGGCAAGACCACGCTCGTGGACCAGCTCCTGCGCCAGAGCGGCACCTTCCGCGAGAACGAGAAGGTGGCCGAGCGCGTGATGGACAGCAACGACCTCGAAAAGGAACGTGGCATCACCATCCTGGCCAAGAACTGCGCGGTGCAGTGGAACGGCTATCACATCAACATCGTCGACACCCCGGGCCACGCCGACTTCGGCGGTGAAGTGGAGCGCGTGCTCTCGATGGTCGATGGCGTGCTGCTGCTCGTGGACAGCGTGGAAGGCCCCATGCCGCAGACGCGCTTCGTGACCAAGAAGGCGCTGGCCCTGGGTCTGAAGCCCATCGTCGTGATCAACAAGATCGACCGCCCGGGCGCACGGCCGGACTACGCCATCAACGCGACCTTCGAGCTCTTCGACAAGCTCGGTGCCACCGAGGAGCAGCTCGACTTCCCGATCGTGTATGCCTCGGGTCTGAACGGCTTTGCCGGTCTGACCGAAGACGTGCGCAGCGGCACCATGGATCCGCTGTTCCAGATGATCGTTGACCGCGTGCCCACGCGGGATGACGACGTGGACAGCCCCCTGCAGCTGCAAATCTGCTCGCTGGACTACAACAGCTATGTCGGCCGCATCGGCATCGGCCGTGTGAACCGCGGCCGCATCAAGCCGGGCCAGCCCGTGGCCCTGTGCAACCCGGTGGATGGCACCGTGGTCACGCGCAAGATCAACCAGGTGCTCAAGTTCCGCGGCCTGGAGCGCGAGCTGGCCGACGAAGCCCTGGCCGGCGACATCGTGCTGATCAACGGCATCGAGGACATCGGCATCGGCGTCACGCTGTGCGCGGTGGACAGGCCCGAGCCCCTGCCCATGATTGCCGTGGACGAGCCCACGCTCACCATGAACTTCATGGTCAACACCTCGCCGCTGGCCGGCCGCGAAGGCAAGTTCGTGACCAGCCGCCAGATCCGCGACCGCCTGACCAAGGAACTCAACAGCAACGTGGCCCTGCGCGTGAAGGACACGGGTGACGACACCGTGTTCGAGGTCTCCGGCCGCGGCGAGCTGCACCTCACCATCCTCGTGGAGAACATGCGCCGCGAAGGCTATGAGCTGGCCGTGAGCCGCCCGCGTGTGGTGTTCCGTGAGATCGACGGTGTGAAGCAGGAGCCGATCGAGGCCCTGACGGTGGACGTGGAAGACGACCACCAGGGCGCCGTGATGCAGGCCCTGGGCGAGCGCAAGGGCGAACTGTCCAACATGGAAAGCGACGGCCGTGGCCGCACGCGCCTGGAGTACCGCATTCCGGCCCGCGGCCTGATCGGCTTCCAGGGCGAGTTCCTGTCGATGACGCGCGGCACCGGCCTGATGAGCCACGTGTTCGACGGCTACGCGCCGGTTCGCGAGGGCATCGTGGGCGAGCGCCGCAACGGCGTGCTGATCAGCCAGGACGACGGCGAGGCGGTGGCCTATGCGCTGTGGAAACTGCAGGATCGCGGCCGCATGTTCGTCAGCCCCGGTGAGGCGCTGTACGAGGGCATGATCATCGGCATCCACAGCCGTGACAACGATCTCGTGGTCAACCCCATCAAGGGCAAGCAGCTCACCAACGTGCGCGCCTCTGGCACTGACGAAGCCGTGCGCCTCGTGCCGCCGATCCAGCTCACGCTGGAGTACGCCGTGGAATTCATCTCGGATGATGAGCTGGTTGAAGTGACGCCCAAGAGCATTCGTTTGCGCAAGCGCCATCTGAAGGAACACGAACGGAAAAAGGCCGAGCGTGAAGCTGCATGAGCAGCTTCACCCCCGGCCATTTTCCGTTCACGGGTTGATCGAGCCCCCCTTCCGTCCCCCCTCAGGGGTGGCTACCGAACCCGCCTTTGCGGCTTCAGCAGCCACCCTTTGGGTGTTGATCGACCGCCCCCTTCCGTCCCCCTCGCGGGGGAGACCTGCCAGGTGGTCGCTAGCCCGGACTTGAATCGCTAGAAGTCCATTCCATGCGGCTCTTCGGACCGAAATGGCTGGAGAGCCGCGCCAGACAAGCGGTCAGTTGCGCAGGGAGCTCGCGCATGCAGGCGCTCGCCGTTCCAGCGGCGGCGAGCAGTGCTCGCCGAAACCCCGCTTCCACCACTGGACAAGCGGAAAGCACTTTTCAGTTGCCATGAAAAGGGCGCTGATTCACTCAGCGCCCTTTGTCTTTCTGCAGGCCGCTGCCTGCATCTGCGCTCAAGGCATCAAGGCTTCAGGTGCTTCACGAAGAAGCGCTCCATCGCGCCATAGAACTCGAACTTGTTCTCTTCGTTCTGGAAGCCGTGGCCTTCGTTGTCCTTGACAAGGTACTCCACGTCCACGCCGCGCTTGCGAAGTGCTTCGACGATCTGGTCGCTCTCGGCCTTGTTCACGCGCGGGTCGCGCGCGCCCTGGGCCACCAGCAGCGGCGTCTTGATCTTGTCGGCATGGAACACGGGGCTGGCGGCCATCAGCGCCGCCTTCTCGGTCTCGGGGTTGCCGACCATCTCGTACATCTGCTTGCGCCAGGGTTCCCAGTAGGGCGGAATGGTGTTCATGAAGGTCAGCAGGTTGGATACGCCCACGTAGTTCACGGCCGCCGCATAGAGGTCCGGGGTGAAAGTCACGCCGGCGAGCGTGGTGTAGCCGCCGTAGCTGCCGCCATAGATGCCCACGCGCTTGGGGTCGGCAATGCCCTGGCTGATGAGCCACTGCACGCCGTCGGTCACGTCGTTCTGCATGGTGCGGCCCCACTGCTTGAAGCTGGCTTCCCAGAACGTGCGGCCGTAGCCGGTGGAACCGCGGAAGTTCATCTGCAGCACGCAGAAACCGCGGTTGGCCAGGAACTGCACCTCGGGGTTGAAGCCCCAGCCATCACGCGCCCAGGGGCCGCCGTGCGGGTTGACGATGCAGGCGAGGTTCTTGGCTTCCTTCCCCACGGGCAGGGTCAGGTAGCCGTTGATCGTCAGGCCATCCCGGCTCGTGTAGCTGATCGGCCGCATCGGCGCCATGTCCTTGGGATCGATCTTCGGGTTGATCACGGCCAGGCGGGTGAGGGTGTCGCCCTTGGCGTCGTAGATGTAGCGGGCACCTTCAGTCACATCGCTGGATGCGGCGACGATGAACTTGCTCTCGTCACGCGTGGCGCTCTGCAGGTTGATCTCCATGCCCGGCAGCTTGCCAGCCAGAGTGGCAAAGCGCTTGGCGACCGTGTCATCGAAGAACTTGCGTTCCATCCGGGCGGTCATGAACTCGGCGTGCGTCATGCGCTTGGCCTTGCGTGACCACACCGCGCTCCAGAGGTCCACGTCGTTGCGCTCGAAGACCAGCTGCTCGGCATCCGGCTTGGCAGGATCGATCGTGACGAGCGCCTTCTTGTCGCGTCCGCGGTTGGACAGCGCGTAGAAGCGCTTGTTGTCCGCGGTGAAGAACAGCGGCTGCACCTCGGTCTTGAAGTCGGTCTTGATGATGTCCTTGAACTTGCCGGCATTGCCCGTGCGGTACACCACGAAGGTGTCCGTGCCGCGGCTGGCCACGCCCAGGCGCAGCTGGCCGCGGTGGTCCGTGATCCAGCTCGTCACATCACCCGGGTTCTCGCCCACAAGTGTGGAGGCGCCTGTCGCGACATTCACGCGGTAGATGTCGAACACCTTCTTGTCGCGCTTGTTGTGGCTGACGAGCAGGTGCTGCGGATCATCCGGCAGATCGTCAATCACCTCGGCACGCACGCCCTCCCAGGGTGTGAGATCGGTCACCTTGCCGGTGACGGCATCCACCGCCACCACGTGGTAGTTCTCGTCGCCGCCGAAGTCCTTCTGGTAGATGAGCGTGCGCTTGCCCTTCCAGAAGTAGTTGTTGATGTCACGTGCAGACTCCTGGGTCAGCACGCGCGGCGTGCCCACGGGCGTGCTGCCGTTGAGATCCTGCACGTGGATGTTGCGGCGGCTGACGGTGCCGCCCTTGCCGTCGGGCAGGCTCACAGGGGCCATGAAGCCCAGGCGCTTGCCGTCTTCACTGAGCCGGAAGTAGGCCTGCGGCGGGTTGGAGAAGAAGTCGCGGACGTCGTAGCGCTTGGGCACGGTTGCGCCGCCGGCCGAGCTGGCCGGTGCGGGTGTCTGGGCAAGTGCGGCGCCCGCAGCCAGCAGGCCGGCGCCTGCAAGAGCGGCCCACGCACGCTGCGGCGTGGTCTTGAACCATGGCATATCCATCCTCCTTGTGACGCATGCGGCCCGCGGCCGATGCAAAGCCTGTGCTGGCGCGCTGCCAGCCCAAGCGCGCAAAGGTAGCGCCGTCGCGGCTATCCGCCGATCAAGCTGCGACAGGCTGCATGAACCCGGGCATGGAGCGCAGGGCCACCGCGCACCCGCTGCGGCCTTGTGTGCGCACCTGCCCGCGGCACGTGTGGGGCTTGCTAGGCTCCGGCTGGCACCGTTCCATACCCGCGGGTGTCGCATGTGCGGCCCGGGAGCGAAAAGCAAGATCAGCCATCCATGCGCTTCTTCAGGCCAAAATGGCTGGAAAGCCGCGCCAGACAAGCGGGAAGCGGCGCAGGGAGCTTGCGCCTGCAGACGCTCGCTGCTGCAGCGGCGGCGGGCCGTGCGTGCCGAAACCCCGCTTCCACGGCCAAACACACGCAAAGCCCACTCAGAATGGCGGCATTGCAAGCGCCGCCGCGTCCGGGTGCAGGCCCCAGAACAACACATCAACGTCCATGTCCACCACCAGCCAGCACCGCACCGCCGTCCTTGTCGTCATCGTCGCCACGCTCATGTGGTCTCTCGGCGGCGTGGCTTCGCGCCAGGCACCCGCCGTGGCGGGCTTTGAGCTCACCTTCTGGCGCAGCCTGATCGCGGCGCTCACGGTGGCCATCCTGCTGCCGCTTACGCAGGGGCGCGAGTTCGTCAGCAAGATCCGCGACGCTGGGCGCACGGTCTGGATCTGCGGGCTGTGCTGGGCCGTCATGTTCAGCTGTTTCATGATGGCCCTGTCGCTCACCACTGTGGCCAACGTCCTCATCACCCAGTGCCTCGCGCCTGTGGTCACGGCGCTGCTCACCTGGGCGGTGTTCCGCAAGCCGCTGGGCCTGCGACTGTGGGCC
>DASSQC010000042.1:0-5020 GCA_035702705.1 Burkholderiaceae bacterium
GGGGCCGAGGAGCCGGACACGCAGTGCCGGCGTGGTGGCCGAATCCGGGCTGGCTGGTTGCAAAGCAGAAGGGGCTGCTCATCGAGCAACCCCTTTGCTTTTGAACGGAGCGAGCGCAGGCGCTCGCTCGTAGTCTGATCCAAAACTCTAGCTAATGATGCTGTCGGTCACCCCTGCTCCAGCTCAAACGCCTTGTGCAGCGCCCGAACCGCCAGCTCCATGTACTTGTCTTCGATGACCACGCTGGTCTTGATCTCGCTGGTGGAGATCATCTGGATGTTGATGCCTTCCTCGGACAGGCTGCGGAACATGGTGCTGGCCACGCCCACATGGCTCTTCATGCCGATGCCGACGATCGAGACCTTGGCCACCTTGGTGTCGCCGGTGACCTCCTTGGCGTTCAGGCGGCTCTTCACGCCGGCGATCACGTCCATGGCCTTGGCGTACTCGTTGCGGCTCACGGTGAAGGAGAAGTCGGTGAAGCCGTTGGTGGAGGTGTTCTGGATGATCACGTCCACGTCGATGTTGGCATCGGCGATCGGCCCGAGGATCTGGTAGGCGATGCCTGGCTTGTCGGGCACGCCCACGAGGGTGATCTTGGCTTCGTCGCGCGAGAACGCGATTCCGGAAACAACGGCCTGTTCCATTTGTTCGTCTTCCTCGAAAGTGATGAGCGTGCCGGAGACGGCTTCGTCCGACAGGGGCATGTGCGGGTCGGTCAGGCTGGAGAGCACGCGGGTCTTGACGCGGTACTTGCCGGCGAACTCCACGCTGCGGATCTGCAGCACCTTGGAGCCCAGGCTGGCCATCTCCAGCATTTCTTCAAAGGTGATCTTGGTCAGGCGGCGCGCCTCGGGCACCACGCGCGGGTCGGTGGTGTAGACGCCGTCCACGTCGGTGTAGATCAGGCATTCCTCGGCCTTGAGCGCGGCGGCCACGGCCACGGCGCTGGTGTCCGAGCCGCCGCGGCCGAGCGTCGTGATCTGGCCGTCGTCGGTCACGCCCTGGAAGCCGGCGACGATGACGACATAGCCATCGTCCAGGTCCTTGCGGATCTTCTTGTCGTCGATGCTGGTGATGCGCGCCTTGGTGAAGGCGTCATCGCTCATGATCGGCACCTGCCAGCCGCAGTAGCTCTTGGCCTTGATGCCGCGAGCCTTCAGGGCCATGGCCAGCAGGCCGATGGACACCTGCTCGCCGGTGGCGGCAATGACGTCGAGCTCGCGCGGATCGGGCTGGGGCATGAGCTCCTTGGCCAGGCCGATCAGGCGGTTGGTTTCGCCGGACATGGCACTGGGCACCACCACGAGCTGGTGGCCGGCCTCGTACCACTTGGCAACACGTGCAGCCACGTTCTTGATGCGCTCGATCGAGCCCATCGACGTGCCGCCGTACTTGTGAACAATCAAGGACATGGGACGTTGGTTCTTCGTTGCGCGCAGCCTGGCCCTGACAGCGGGCCGACGGGTGCGCGGGTGTGTGCCTGCAATGACAGCGATGACAGCAACGAGGAGGCGACAGACTTGCGGGATCAGCAGCCTTGCGGGCCTGCCCTGTGGTCTAGTGCAGGTCTTGTGCGGCGCGCCCGCTCGATCGTCGGGCTCGCGCCGTGCCGGTGTCGCACACTGCGCCGGGGTCAGCCCGCGACACGTGGAACATGCAGCGGGCGGCGACCAGGCACGACATCCCTCTCTCGAAGGCCCGAGTTTATCCGAGCGCAAACGCCTGCCCGGGGCGCTGCAATCCAGAGCCGGATGCCGGCTCAGACGACGCTGCACGGACAGGACCGTTTGGCGGCCCCAGTCGAATCTCGCTACAATGCTTTGCTTTCGGGGTGTAGCGCAGTCTGGTAGCGCACCTGCTTTGGGAGCAGGGGGTCGTGAGTTCGAATCCCACCACCCCGACCAGATTGCGACGTGCAACCCAGCCGCTGCAGACACTGAAACGGATTCTGCCCGTAGCTCAACCGGATAGAGCACCGGCCTTCTAAGCCGGGGGTTAGGGGTTCGAGTCCCTTCGGGCAGGCCAAGCCTGTCTGGGCAGTGGAACAGCAGCCAGGGTGCACACCGGCAAGATTTCTACGGTGGCTTTAGCTCAGTTGGTAGAGCATCGGATTGTGATTCCGAGGGTCGGCGGTTCGAGCCCGCTAAGCCACCCCAAACACACAGACGGGATTCAGGTTTGCGCCTGAATCCCGTTTTGCTTTGCAGCGAGCGTTGTTCATGTCCAAGGCCTTCACCAAAGAGACCGACGGCGACGACGAGGATGTCGAAGCCGGTGCGCCAGCCATTCCGCCGGGCAGCAAGAACTACATCACGCCGGCAGGGCATCAGCGCCTGAAGGACGAGCTGCTGCACCTGCTGGACGTGGAGCGGCCCGAGGTCGTGCGGGTGGTGAGCTGGGCGGCAAGCAACGGCGACCGCTCCGAGAACGGCGACTACCTCTACGGCAAGAAGCGCCTGCGCGAGATCGACCGGCGTATCCGCTTCCTCGGCAAGCGCCTGGACATTGCCGAGGTGGTCGATCCGGCGCGTCAGCCCAACCGCGACCAGGTGTTCTTCGGCGCCCAGGTCCTGATCGCCCGGGCCGACGGCACGGAGCAGACCGTGCGCATCGTCGGCATTGATGAGGTCGATCCGGCCCGGGGCGACGTGAGCTGGATCTCGCCGATCGCCCGCGCACTGCTCAAGGCCCGCGAAGGCGACACCGTCCATGTCCAGACACCCGCAGGCAAGGAGCCGGTGGACGTGCTGGAGATTCGCTACCCGGATTGAGATAGATCGCCGGGTGCCCCGTGCCTGAAGGCGCGGAGCCCGGTGTTCTGCATGCCTTCAGGCATATACGCCCGAAGAGCGGCTGTCGTGAGATGCAGCGCCTGTTCCAATGTGCCCCATCGGCCCAAGAGGCCCATGGAACAAGCGAGAGCCGGGCTCTGTCATTTGATAGCAAGTGTTGAAAATCAGAGCCAAAACGAGCCGATTTTCAAACATCATTTGAAAATTTGCTGAGTGCGCCAGCCGGTCCCCGGCCGCGTGAAGACCACGGGCTGAAGCAGGTGCATTGAGGGTCGCCAAGACGCTGCGCCCCTCGCAGGCCCGGCGAAGCCGCGCCAGATCCGGCAGGTGGCGCCACGGCCCGGTCGCAGTTGCTCACGCCTGTGAGCGCGCGGGTGCGCCGACCCGCCGTCCGGCACGGGCCGGGCTATTCGTGGCTGACTTCGCCCGCCCGATGGCGATGCACCCGAAGCACAGCCTGGATGCGCCGCAGCGAGCGGAACACCTGCGCCAGCTGCTGCCGGTTCTCGACTTCGATGACGAGGTCCATGGTGGAGCTCTTGCCGGGCTCCTCCTCGTTGTTCACGCGCAGGATGTTGGCCGAATTTTCGGCAATGGCGGACGCGACCTTGGCCAGCACGCCCTTGCCCTCGTGCACGTGGATCTTGATGCGTGCCGGGAAGGCGCGTTCCGGGCTTTCGGCCCAGGCCACATCGATCCAGCGTTCCGGATCGCGCTGGCGCTGGCGCAGCGCCACGCTGCAGTCGGCGGCGTGCACAAGCAGCCCGTGGCCCTTGCCGAGCACGGCCATGATGCTGTCGCCGGGGATGGGCATGCAGCAGGCGGCAAACTGCACTGCGGCACCTTCCGCCCCGGAGATCGTGAGCTGCGCACCGGGAATGCCGGCATGATCGTTGCCTTCGATGCCGCGCAGCAGCAGCGCGACCACGGCGGCAGGCAGGCGCCTGCCCTGGCCCACCTCCGCATACAGATCCTTGGGCAGCTTGTTGCCCGTGTCGGACAGGGTGCGCTGCCAGGCCTCCGGCGTGAGCTGCGCGGGGGCCACGCCCAAAGCGCCGAGCGTCTGATTCACGAGGCGCTCGCCCAAGGCTGCGGCCTCCTCGCGGTTCGCGCTCTTCAGGGCGTGGCGGATCTCGGAGCGCGCGCGGCCGGTACGCACAAAGGTCAGCCAGGCCGGGTTCGGACGCGAGCCTTCGCTGGTGGTGATCTCGACCACGTCGCCGCTGCGCAGCTCGAAGCGCAGGGGAGCGTCCTCGCCATTGATGCGCGCGCCGATGGCTGTGTTGCCGATGGCGGTGTGCACGGCGTAGGCGAGATCCAGCGCGGTGGCACCCCGCGGCAGGGCCACGATCTTGCCCATGGGCGTGAAGACGTAGACCGAGTCCGGGAAGAGGTCGATCTTGACGTTCTCGATGAACTCGGAGGAGTCGCCCGTCTGGGACTGGATGTCGAGCAGCGACTGCATCCAGGCCATGGTCTGGCGCTGCACTTCGGACAGATCGCCGCCGCTGGTCTTGTAGAGCCAGTGCGCGGCCACGCCGGACTCGGCGATCCGGTGCATGTCGCGCGTGCGGATCTGGAACTCCAGCGGCGTGCCGTAGGGCCCGCGCACCGTCGTGTGCAGAGACTGATAGCCATTGAGCTTGGGAATGGCGATGTAGTCCTTGAACTTGGCGGGCACCGGCTTGTAGAGCGCATGGATGGCGCCCAGCGCGAGGTAGCACTGCGCATCGTTCTCCACCACCACCCGGAAGCCGTAGATGTCGAGCACCTGCGAGAAGCTCAGGTGCTTGCTGACCATCTTGCGGTAGATGCCGTAGAGCGTCTTCTCGCGGCCGTGCACCTCGACCTGCAGCCCGGCCTTGCGGATGGCGTCCTCGACCGAGGTCAGCACCTTGCCCACCAGCTCGCGGCGGTTGCGCCGGTTGGCTGACACCGCTTTGGTGAGCACCGCGTGGCGCATCGGGAACATGTTGGCGAACGACAGGTCCTGCAGCTCCCGATACACCTGGTTCAGGCCCAGCCGGTGCGCAATCGGCGCATAGATGTCCATGGTCTCGTGGGCGATCCTCCGGCGCTTCTCGCCGGCCATGGCGCCCAGGGTGCGCATGTTGTGCAGCCGATCGGCCAGCTTGACCAGGATGACGCGGATGTCGCGCGACATGGCGAGCAGCATCTTGCGGAAGCTCTCGGCCTGCTGCTGCTCGCGGGTAGTGAACTCGAGC
>DASSQC010000043.1:0-2542 GCA_035702705.1 Burkholderiaceae bacterium
ACGACGAATGCAGCGAAGATCGTCAAGCCGCTGTTCGTGGTGCAGGGCCGCAACGATCCGCGCGTGCCCTACACCGAGGCCGAGCAGATCGTCGCCCAGGTGCGCGCGAACGGCACGCCGGTCTGGTACCTGCGCGCCGACAACGAAGGCCACGGCTTCGCGCGCAAGGAGAACGCGGACTTCCAGTTCTACGCTACCGTGAAGTTCCTGGAGACTTACCTGCTGAACTGACATGGCACAAGGCGCTGCAGCTTCCGACGTCTGGCTTGACGCACAAGCCAACTGGGAGGAGCTGCACGCCCGCCCTGAAGAAGTCAGTGAACGTGCGCACCGGCTCGTCACCTCCCTGCAAGGCGACGACCGGGCCTGGGGCCACCTGCTGATTGCCACGCGCGAGCAGCATTACGGCGACCCGCGCGTGGCGCGGGTGCACCTGCGCCATGCCCATGAAGCAGCGCGGCAGTCCGGCTCGGGCCGCCTGCGCTGGCTGCTTGCAGCGGCCCAGGGTATGCAAGATGCTCTGGAGGGCGACGCCGCTCTGGCGCTGCGAGGTGCCCGGCAGCTCGAGGCCACCTGCAGCGAGCAGGCCATGCCCGAGGATCTGCTGCAAAGCCTCTACGTGCAGTACGCCGCCAGCCTGCGCCTGCAGGACATGGACGCGGCGTTCACCGCCCTGTACGCCGCACTCGACTGCGCCGAACGCTTCCGGCAGCGCCCCGAGCGCGCCTGGCTGTTTCTCAAGCTCGCAGAGCACGCGATCGATGCGGAGGACTGGCATTACGCAGGCGAATGCCTGCGCGAAAGCGAGCTGGCACTGCGGGCGCTGGGCAATGACTGGCTGGTCTCGCGCCTGATTGCCCAGCAAGCCCTGCTGGCCGCAGCGCTTGCACCGGCCGATCAGGCGCTGGGCGCCGTCCTGCAGGCCATGTCGGCCGATGCGCGTCAGCCCCAGGCGCTGCAGCACCGTCTGGCCCTGGCCGCTGCCGACCTGCAGACGCGTCGCGGCGACTTTGAAAGCGCCCAGCAGACCCTGGTGGGCGCGCGCACCCTGGTGCCGATCGACCAGCCGCGCACCTACCAGATCCAGCGCGTGCATGAGAGCCGTCTGCAACTCGCCATGGGCCGCTTTGCCGAGGCCGCCCGCGGGCTGGAAGAGGCCCTGGCGGCCCTGCCCGACGAGGATCTGCGTGCCGATCGGCGCCTGTGCCGGCTGGCCATGGATGCCGCGCAGGCCCGGGCCGGCGAGGACGCCTATGCCAAGGCCTATGCGCATGCCGTGACGCACGGCGCGCTGGTCGAGGGCTATCAGCAGCGCTGCGCGGGCTTGCGCCTGAGGATGCAGAGGGCACGCTTCGAGGTGGCGCGACGGCGGGCCGAGCAGGACCAGGCCTTTGCCATGCAGCTGCAGATCCAGCAGCTCGCGCTGCGCGACCCGATCAGCGGCCTGTACACGCGGCGCCACCTGGTGCAGAACCTGCCGGCGCTGCTGTCGCGCTGCTCGCGCACGCAGACGCCGGTGGCCATCGTGGCCCTGCGCTTCACGGACGCCGGAGGCGCCGAGTTCGTCGAAGGCGCGATCGAGACGCGCCTGATCAATGCGCTGGCCATTGCGCTGGAGTCGCAGCTGCGTGCCTATGACTTCGGCTGCCGCTACGACGACGACACCGTGCTCGTCGTGCTGGAACACTGCGACGCCAGCCAGGCACGCGCCCGCCTGACCCAGCTCAGCGAACGTGCCCTGCCCATGCTTGACGGCACGGCCGTGCAACTGACCCTGGGCGTGGCCGACACGCGCGGTAGCGGCTATGAGGCGCAGACCCTGATCGATGCCGCGCTGGGCGGCGCACTGCAATCCGCCGCGCCCTGACGGGCCGGATCAGCGCATCGGTACGCCGTCCTGCTGCGTGACCGCAGTCTCGCGCGGCGGCACCACAAACTGCAGCGGTGTGCGCAACAAGCGGCGCGCCAGCAGACGCAGCAGCAGCCCGGTTCGCAGCGCGCCGGCCCCGCGTGCGCGCACCGCCATGAAGAGGGACAGACCGAAACTGACCGCCACATTGACCGCACCGATGCTCAGCACGCCCAGCGCGAACAGCGGGATCAGCCAGAGCTCCATCGACGACCAGCCATGCACCACGGCAAAGGACGTATTGGCCGACGAGAAAGCCACGTGGCGGATGTCCAGCCCGCTGCCGGTCAGTACACCGATGAAGCTCACGCCGCCCAGCAGGAAGCCGAACAGCAGATTGCCCGACAGCGCACCCAGATGCTCGCCTGCGTAGGCGGCCACGCGTGCGGCGCGCTGCGCCCCGAGCACGCGCAGCAGCACGGGATGCACGGCAAGGCGGTTTGAGAGCCGGGTGACGGCCGCGAAGTTGTCGAACCAGCCGCTGATCATGCCCGCCAGAAACAGGCAGCCGCCCGCCACGGCAGCGAAGAGCAGCGAGGGGCCGGCCCAGACGCTCGCATCGGCCAGAAAGCCTGCAGCCTTGGCGTCGGTGATCAGGGGGGTGCCGGTGATCAAGGGCCACAGCAGCGCCAG
>DASSQC010000044.1:0-2734 GCA_035702705.1 Burkholderiaceae bacterium
CAGATGCGTCTTGCTCGCCACCAGCACCTGGCCTTGGGCGCTCACCACCGGCGGGGTGATCAGCGCGCCGCGGTCCGAGGTGTAGAGCACGCGGCGCTCGCCGGCGGCATTGAAGGCCGCCAGCTCGGTGCCGTCAGCCACCAGCAGGGTACCGTCGGGCGTGACGGCCAGCCCGCCGGGCGCGGCAGACACCGGCTTGGTCCAGAGCGCCTGGCCGGCCGGTGACACCGCAATCAGGCTGCCGCCCGAGGCCACGAACACCCGGCCATCGGGCGCCACGGTCGGCGGCTTGGGCAGGCGTTCGTCACTGTCAGGCAGGGCCATGGCCGGCAAGGCGGCGCCCTGGGCAGAGACACGCAGCAGTGCGCGGCCCTTGTCGGTGGCCACGATCAGGTGGGCGTTGTCGGCATCGTCGCTGCTGATGGCCAGGGGGCGTGCCTTCAATTCATAGGCGGCATTCACGCTCAGGTCGGCCCCCAGGGCCAGCAGTGCACCGGGCACCGCCGCCCAGATGATGCGCGGACCGCGTGCGGCGAACAGCGGCGCGGACGGAATGCGCAGATTGCGCGTCTTGACGCCGGTCAGCATGCCGCCGGCGCGCACACGGATACCCTCGCCGAAGCTCATGACTTCTACATGGCTGTCGCTGTCGGGCACAGGCGGCAGGCTGACGCTGCGATCGAGCTGCTCGAAGTCGGTCTTGGGCTGCTCGAAGCCGGCCAGCAGCACCTCGCTGCCGCGCTTGCTGATCAGCGAGAACATCGAGGCATCACCACCGACCGGCAGGATGATGAAGCGGCGCCTGCCGTCACCCACCTCATTGCCGGCCAGATAGCCATTGACGTCGATCGACATCAGCACCGCGCTGTCCAGCAGCAGCTGCCCGGGCCCGGCAAAACCGCTGCCCAGCTTCTGGCCGTTCACATCGAAGAGCTGCCACTGCGCGGCCTGCACCGCGACCACATTGCCCTGGGTCAGCACGAAGCGCGGCGTGAGCTCGGCCGGGATGTCGGCACGCCAGACCGGCGCGAGCCCACCGGCGGGCAGCGCGTGCGTGCGGCCGTTCTGGGCATCTGAACCATTCGGTGCAATACCCAGGGGTGTGGGCGCCGGGCCGGCGGCTGCAGGTGACGCGCCGGGCGCCGCAGCACGCAAGGCCTGCAGGCTCAGTGTCCGCGCGGCAATGTCCATCGGCGAGGTGGTCAGCTGGACTTCCATGGTCTTGTCCTTCTTGGAACGCGGGTTCTGGGCGGCCGCGGGTGCGTGGGGCAGGGCACAGGCCGAGAGAATGAGGGTGGCGAGCAGCGCCGCAGTGACACGCTGGGCGCGGCCTCCGCTCGGCTGCAGCGTGTCTGGCGCCTGGGCTGTCATAGGGCGTGCACCGTGGCCCCGGGCAGGACGGTCTGCGCCAGCGCAGTGAGATCGGCGGCGACCACGTCGGGTGCAGCCTTGAAGAGGCCCAGCATCGACGGGTACTGCTCGATGAAGAGCGGGCCAAGCTCGTTGTCGGCGCTGTAGCTGATGTCGAGGCGACGGTCGCGGCGAAGATTGTCGAGGTAGGTCTTCCAGGCCCGGGCGTCCGTGTCGAGCAGCTGCACCGCGGGCCGGCGCGCCGTGGCAGCCACACCCCCGGCAAAGGCACCCAGCCAGGCCGTGGTGCCGGTGATGATGTTGGTCAGCGCAGCAATGCGCTGTGGCAGGTGCAGCGCATCGATGGCGTGGTAGGCCGTGATCTGCGTACCCAGGGTGTCGAGCCGGTGATCAGCCGGCGTGCGCACGCCGCCCACTGCGCCGGTGGCGTTCTTGAACATGGTCTCGTTCATCAGGGGCCCAGGCGCCGCAGTGCCAGGCATCCACACCGCATCGGCCGGATTGGCGCCCGGCGGGTTGACGACAAGCGTGAAGTCGACGCCCATGTTGCCGGCCATGGTGAGTGCAGCCGCCGCACTGGCGCCGTTGTCCACGACGCCGGCGCCTGCCACATCGTGATAGTTGGTCACGATGAAGCGCGGCATGAAGTGCAGCAGGCAACGGCTGAACTGGCGCTCCTGCGGCGTGCCGCCGGCCCAGGTGCCCGTGACGTAGAAGCGACCGTTCATCCCGGCAACGGCGTCGCGCACCACGCCCGCAAATTGCCGCAGGACCCCGCTGCGCTGGCGCTTCATGGCGTCTTCGGTGTTCCAGATGGGCAGGATGCAGCGCAACTGCGTCACGGCCACGAGCAGCCCGTCGTAGGTGTGCGCCTTGGTCACGGCGGCGCCCAGGTTCTGGGTGGCGTACTTGTCCTTGCCCAGGGCATAGAGCAGCAGGCTCGATTTGCCGCGGCTGTTGGCTGCATCCGGCTCCCAGGCCATGCGGGCGTTCATCGGCCAGTTGGCGTAGGTGCGGTCGGGCGTGGGGTGGGACGGCAGCTGGTAGTCGTCAAACGCGCCGAGCTTGACCTTGAAGGGCGTGTTGACGATGCGCCGCGCCCATTCGGCGATGTGCCAGAAGTAGCGGTTACGTATCTCGATGTTGCCGTTCATCATCGCTGCACCGGCGTCGTGGTACTCGATGGTGCGGCCGTCTGGCTCGAAGGGGTCGCCGGGCATGTGCCAGCGCAGGCTCATCTGGCCGTAGCTGTAGGCGTTCCAGCGTTCGCAATAGTCGTCGTTCAGGCCCACGCCATGACCGCACTCGTGGGCGCCGACGAACCACGCCGTGGCGCCTGTGCCTGTTTCGGCACACCCAGTTG
>DASSQC010000045.1:0-7291 GCA_035702705.1 Burkholderiaceae bacterium
CGTCACGACGACGTGGCTGTTCGTCCCCGGACGGGGCCGTTTCGCGTGGTTTGAGTGCTTGAACTGCGCGACCGAGCGCCGTTCAAGCGCAGCGCAACGCGGTGCTGCGCCGCCCCGGATTGCCAGAAGATTGCCAGAACCCGGTCCAAACAACGAAAAACGGCGACCCGTTTCCGAGCCGCCGTTTTGTTGTAAGCCCTTGATTTTCAAAGACTTTCACATCTTGGTGGCTTGGGGCGGAATCGAACCACCGACACGCGGATTTTCAATCCGCTGCTCTACCAACTGAGCTACCAAGCCGGAACGGTTGCCTGATGGCTGTGCATCAAGAACCGAGCCCGAAAATATAGCACAGGCCCTGCGACCACGCCGCGCATCCGCCGCAGGCCGCCTCTGACCTAAGCTGCACAACCTTGCGTGCTCCTTGCGCAACTGCCTGACCGATCGAATCGACGCCATGCCCAACGCCCAGCCCGAAACCCTTGATGTCGTGATTGCCGGCGGCGGCGTGGCCGGCCTGGCGGCGGCCCTGGCGCTCTCGCGGCTGCCTGGCCAGCCGCTGAGCATCACGTTGGTGGATCCGCTCGCCCTGCCGGCCGGCACGCCGACGGCCGCGACCGGCGCCTGGGATCTGCGCGTCTATGCCATGGCGCCGAAGGTGCTGGCGTGGCTGGCGGAGCTGGGTCTGCAGCCCCTGCTGGATGCCAGCCGCACGCAGCCGATTGCCGAAATGCACATTGCGGCCGGTGCGCCGCCCAGGGGTCTGCTGCTGTCGGCCTACGAAGTGGGGAGCACTGAACTGGCGGTAGTGATGGAGGAAGGCCAGCTGGCCCGCGCCCTGCGCACCGCGCTGCAGGTCGGCGGCCGGGTGCGCTGGATCCGCGGCAGCGTCAGCACGCTGGCGCAGACCGAGGCCGGCGACGCGGTCGAACTGACGGTGGACGGCGACGCCGGTGCCCAGCACCTGCGCGCACGCCTGCTGCTCGGTGCGGACGGCAAGCACTCGCGCATCCGCGATCTGGCCGGCATCCCCTTCACGAGAACGCCCTACGGACAGACCGGCGTCGTGGCGCACTTTGCAAGCAATCGGCCGCACCACGCCGGCGCCTGGCAGTGGTTCGGGGCCGACGACATCCTTGCCCTGCTGCACCTGCCGGTCAGCGCAGACACGCGTGCACCCGAGGCGGGCCGCACCGGGCATGCGGTGTCGATGGTCTGGTCCATGCCTGCAGCCCAGGCGCAGACCTGGCTGGCCGATGAGGCCGGGCAGGCGGCGCTGGATGCTGCACTGGCCGAGCGTGTGCAGCAGGCCGGATTCGCGCTGCAGCGCCTGACCGCGTTGGCGGGCTTTGAACTCGCGCTGGCCAAGGTGCCGCAACCGGTGCGCGGCCGCGTGATGCTGATCGGCGACGCCGCCCATGGCGTGCATCCGCTGGCCGGTCAGGGCCTGAATCTGGGTCTGCATGGCGTGATGGCCCTGCACCGGGCGCTGGCCGAGCGCGAGGCCTTCCGCGACTGCGGCGATCCGCGCGTGCTGGCGCGCGCCGTGCGCGCCCATGCGGAGCGCGTGGCCAGCATGCAGCTGTTGACGGATCAGCTCGCCACCCTGTTCCACTCGACGCGCCCATGGAGCCGATGGGCGGCAGGGGCGATGAACCTTCTGGGCTACAGCCACGTCCTAAAATCGCGCCTTGTCCGCGCAGCCATCGCCTGAGGCCTGACTGCTGCCCCCTGGGGCGCCATCCGGCTGCCACGGCTTCGCCGCCCGGCCGTCGCCCCTGATTGCCCGCACACGGTCCGCCCGGGCCCCGGAGATTGATCTGCCATGTCGAATTCGCTTCTGCGCATGACCTGCCGCCCCATCGTCGGCGCCCTGACCCGCGCCCTGCTCGCCGCAGGCCTTGCGCTGGCCGCCACGCTGCCGGTTCACGCACAGACCTCAGGCCCGGCGCCGGCGGCGGTCGATGCGGCGATCCGCAAGGCACTCGACGGCAAGCTGGGCCAGGGTGTGAAGATCGACGCCATCACCAAGACGCCCTATGCCGACCTGTATGAAGTCCGCGCCGGCGCGGACATCCTGTACATCGACGAAACCGGCCGCTATGTCTTCCAGGGCGCGGTGATCGACCTGAGCACCGGCCGCAACCTGTCGCGCGACCGCTCGGAGGCCCTGCAGGCCGAGAACGACCGCGCGCTGCGCAGCGTGCTGTGGTCGCAGGAGTCGCTCAAGCACGCCTTGAAGATGACCAAGGGCAACGGCAAGCGCCAGATGATCGTCTTCGAGGACCCGTACTGCGGCTTCTGCAAGCGCATGCGCCAGAGCTTCGAGCAGATGAACGACATCACGGTCTACACCTTCCTGCTGCCGATCCTCTCGGAAGACTCGAGCGTGAAGTCGCGCAACGTCTGGTGCTCGGCCAACCGCCAGAAGGCCTATGACGACTGGATGCTGCGCGGCGTGGCGCCGGCCGATGCGAAGAAGGACTGCGACGACAGCATCGCCGAAACCCAGGCTCTGGCGCGCCGCCTGCGCATCAACGGCACCCCGGCCATCTTCTTCACCGATGGCACGCGCCAGCCCGGCTTCATGCCGCCCGACGCGCTCGAAAAGCGTCTGGCCAGCGTCAAGAACTGAGTCCCGGGCCCGGCGCCCGGCCGGCCCCGGGCAGGGTGCGCTTGCGCCAACGCGGCGCAAACCTGCTGAGACAGGTCATTTTCGGACAGAAATTTCAGCAACCTCGAATTGCCGCTTGCCGCGCATACCAAGCGGGAAGTGGCAGATTGACCCTGTCTGATTAGTTCGTTTTCGGCCACAAAAGCCAGAGCCGGAGGACCGCCCGGGTGCGCCCGGCTTCCTCCCCGGCCGCCTCGCCAGCGCCCCAGAAGTAGTCGGCCCGCACCTCGCCCTTGATGGCGCTGCCGGTGTCCTGCGCCAGCGCCAGCTGGTTGATCTGCCGGCCCCAGTGCGTGGCGCTCATCCAGACCAGACTGCCCAGCGGAATGAAGCGCGGGTCGATGGCTACCGAGCGTTTCTCGGTCAGGGGCACGTTCAGCGATCCGATCGGCCCCACGCTGGCATCCACCGTGCCCGGCATCAGGCGGAAGAAGATGAAGCTCGGGTTCTCGTTGATCAGCGCCTGCCCGGCACGCGGGTTCGCCCGCACCCACTGCTTGATGCTTTGCGCTGTGGCGTTGTCGCGCGTGAGCTCGCCGCGTTCGATCAGCACGCGGCCGATCGAACGGTACGGATGCCCGTTCATGTCCGCAAAGCCGATGCGCACCAGCTTGCCCTGCGAGTTTGCGGCATTCGGGCCGGGGTCCTGGATCAGCAGCTTGCCCGAGCCCTGCACCTGCAGGAAAAAAGCGTCCACCGGATCTTCCACCCAGGCGATCTCCTTGCCGCGCAGGCTCGGATGCACCGGGCCCGCGGCCGGCGTGAGCTCGGCGCGCGTGAAGTAGGGCACGAGCTCGCCCTGCACCAGGCGGCCGCGCACGCGCGAGGCCGGATTGCCGGCAGAGGCCGGCGTCTCGCGGCTCACCAGGTCATCCGGCGGGCCGTAGAGCGGCACCACGAAGGGCGGGCGGCGCGTGAGGCTCGCGCGCAGGATGGGCTCGTAGTAGCCGGTGAGCAGACCTTCGTTGCGGTTGTCCTGGCTGAAGACCGCGTAGGCCTCGAAGCGGCGCTGCACGAACTCGCGCAGCGCACCTTCTTCCAGCGGCAGGGTGCGCGCTGCCGCGCAGACCTCGCGCCAGGCGGAGGCCACCGGCGTGCTCTGGGCAGCCAGGCGCTCGCAGCCGCGCAGAAAGCCCGGCCAGGCGTCGGTGAGCTTGTCCTCGGCAAAGCCGGGCAGGGTCTCGATACCGACCTTGTACAGGCGCGCCGCGCTGGGCAGGCCGCTGGCGGGATCGGATGCAGGCGGTACGGCCGGGACCGGCTCGCCGTGGGTGGGTGGCGGCTCGGCGGGGGGCAGTGCTGCCGGCTGGTTCACGGGCAAAACGCCGCAGGCCGTGAGATACAGGGAAATCAGCAGGGCCGCCGGGGCAGCTGCGGCCCGACGGCGCCCCGCCCGCTCAATACACTGCAAACGCTTCAACATTCACACTCAAGGAAACAGGGCGGCGCCCATGTGGTTGATCATTCTGGAAATGCTGCTGGCGCTGTTCATCATCTGCTTCATCATGTGGTGGACGATGAAGGGCAAGAAATAGGCCGCTGCAGCGAGCGAGCCCTAGTGCAGGGTACGCGGCAGGGTCAGCGCGAACTCGGCGATCGGCGCCTCGAAGCGCTCGCCGTCCTCGGCCACGCAGAAGAAGCTGCCGCGCATGCTGCCCTGCGGCGTGGTCAGCGGGCAGCCGCTGGTGTATTCGAAGCTTTCGCCCGGCTTGAGCAGGGGCTGGTGCCCGACCACGGCCAGGCCCTTCACCTCCTCGACATGACCGTTGCCATCGGTGATGACCCAGTGCCGAGAGATGATCTGCGCAGCCACCTTGCCGGTGTTGGTGATGGTGACGGTGTAGGCAAACAGGTAGCGCTGCGCCGCCGGATTGCTCTGCTCCGGCAGATATTCCGGGTGCACCACCACGGAAATGTCGTACTTCTTGGGCTGGGCCACGATGTCTGCCTCGGATCGAAAGCGTGGTGTTGCGGCCGTGGAGGGCCGCAGGTCCAACAGTGGCGCAGATGGTAGCGCCCCGCCGTCAAGGCCCGTGGCAAGGCCGGGAATTGCCGGGGCGCCCGCCGCCAGTTCGGCACTTTCTGGCGACCTGAGTGCAGGCACACTCGCCACCTGCCTATTCACTCGCATTCGATTGCATCCCATGCCTGCTCAACGCATCCCCAGCGTCCGTCCTGTCCGGCGGCTGCGTCATGTCGCACTTGCTTTGGGTCTGCTGGCCCTGGGCGCCTGCAGCCTGCCCGAGGCGCCGCCGCCTGCCCCGGGCGTGCGCACCCATGCGCTCTGGCTGCTGACCAGCGACCAGCGTCTGGTGAAGGTGGACACCCGCGCGCCGGGCCGGGTGATCGGCGAAAGCCGCGTCCAGGGCCTCGCGCCAGACGACCGGCTGCGCAGCATCGACTACCGCGTGGCACGCGGACAGCTCTACGGCCTGTCGGTCCAGGGCCGCCTGTATGTGGTCGACCCCGCCAGTGGCCGCGCCACCGCCCTGCCACAGGCGCTGGGGCAGGCCTTCGACACCACCGAGGCCGAGATCGACTTCAACCCCACGGTGGACCGCATCCGCATCATCAATCGCGCGGGCCAGAACCTGCGCGGCCATCCGGACACGGGCGCCGCGGCCGCCGTCGACCCTGCGCTGGCCTACGTGCCGGGCGATGCGCAGGCCGGCCGCACACCCTGCATCCAGGGCGCCGGCTACACCTACAACAAGCGCGACGACAAGCTCACCACCAACTACGCCATCGACGCCTGCAGCGCCATGCTGGTCACGCAGGGCTCCATCGAAGGCCGCGAGCCCGTGGTCTCGCCCAGCACCGGCCGCCTGTTCACGGTCGGCCCGCTCGGCCTGCCCGCCCCCCTGAGCCAGGTGAGCTTCGACATTGCCGACATCGACAACGCCGCCTATCTTCTGGCGGCACCTGTCGGGCAGCGTCAGACCCTCTACCGCGTGGATCTGGGCAACGGCAAGGCGCAGGCACTGAGTGCCCTGCCGCGCGTTGGCACGGTGCTGGGCCTGGCCATCGAACCCTGAACCGCGCCGCGTTTATCCCTGCGGCGCATGCCGAGTCCATATGAACGCTCGAATGCTGTGTCGCCTCGCCCTGCTGGCTGTTCTGCTCTGCTCCGGGGCAGGCGCGCTCGCGCAGACCGCCGTGTCAATCACGATCACCGACGCCCGCGGCCGCGCCGTGGATGACGCCGTGGCCGCGCTCGTGCCGCTGCGCGGTCCGCTGCGCGCGCGCGCGGGCGCAAGCGCGCAGATTGAACAGCGTGACAAGCAGTTCGTGCCCTCAGTGACCGTGGTGCAGACCGGCACGGCCATCCAGTTCCCGAACCGCGACACGGTGCGCCATCACGTGTACTCGTTCTCGCCGGCCAAGAACTTCGAGATCAAGCTCTATGTGGGCACGCCGGCCCAGCCGGTGGTGTTCGACAAGCCGGGCGTGGTCGTGCTGGGCTGCAACATCCACGATCACATGGTGGCCTGGGTCAATGTGGTGGATACGCCCTGGTTCGCCAAGTCGGCGCAGGGCAAGGCCGAGATTGCGGGCGTGCCGAGCGGCGACTACGAGCTGCAGGTCTGGCACCCCCGCGCGCCCACGCAACGTGGCCCGCTCACACAGCGGGTCAGTGTGGGGCCGGGCCTGGCGCCGGTGAGCGCGCAGCTGCCGTACTGATTCATGCCCGAAGCGCACCCTTCCCTGCTGCAGCGCTGGCGCGAACGCCTGCAGCGCCGCCTGTCCACGCGGCTGGTGCTGGCCTCGGTCACGCTGCTGGTGCTGGTGCAGGCGGTGGGTCTGCTGACCCTGCGCGCCAGCATCGATCGCAATGCGCGTCAGTCGATTGCACAGGAGCTGGCCGTGGGCGAGCGCCTGTTCCAGCGCCTGCTGGCACAGAACGGCCAGCGCCTGCGTGACGGTGCGGGCCTGCTGGTGGCGGACTATGGCTTTCGCTCCGCCGTGGGCAGCCGGGACATGGAGACCATCGCCTCTGCCCTGGGCAATCATGGCCGGCGCATTGGTGCGACCCATGCCATCCTGCTGGATACGGACTTCGCACTCCAGGCCGCAGCCAGCCCGCCGGAGGCCCCGCTGATGCCTGCCCTGCAGCAGCTGGCGCAGCGGGCGCAGGCCGGCGGCCCGGGCGATGGCGTGGCTGGCGGCCTGGTGGCCATCGATGGCCGCGTCCATCAGCTGGTCATGGTGCCGATGCGCGCGCCCCTGGTGATTGCCTGGGTGGTGATGGGCTTCCGGGTCGATGACGATCTCGTCAATGACATGCGCCGCCTGTCCAGCCTGCACATCGCGCTGCAGACGCGCGCCGCGCCCAGTGCAGACTGGCTCACCACCGCCAGCAGCCTGGCGCCACTGACAACTCCCGCGCTCGCCACCCCGGTGGCCGGGGACACCACCGACAGCCGCACGGTGCAGATCGCCGGGCAGGCCTACGGTCTGCGGATCGCGCCACTGGATGCCGACAACGACGCACCGCTGCGCGCCCTGCTGCTGCGCTCGGTGGACGAAGCGGTAGCCCCCTACCGCAGCCTGCAGTGGAGCCTGCTGATCATCGGGCTGCTGGGTACGGTGGCGCTGGCCGCCGGTGGCCTGTGGGCG
>DASSQC010000046.1:0-9633 GCA_035702705.1 Burkholderiaceae bacterium
TCCCGGACAGCGAGTACAGCGCGGCCGATATCGATGAATACAACCGGCTCACGCGCATGGAGTTCGAGAGCATCCGCGACTTCCTGATCCTCCATTACCACGCCAATCAGCGCGAGGATTCCGCCTTCTGGCGCGCCTGCCGCGAGATGGACGTGCCCGCGAGCCTGAAGATGCGCATGGCGTTGTACGAAAGCCGCGGACGCATCTTCCGTGAAGGGGCCGAGCTGTTCTCCGAGGTGGCCTGGCTTCAGGTGATGCACGGCCAGGGGCTGCGTCCGGCGCGCCACCATCCCCTGGCCGATCTGGTGCCCACCGAGGATGCCGAACGCTATCTCGCGAGCGTGCGGCAGGTGATCGCCAACTGCGTGGCCGGCATGCCGACCCATGCGCAATTCATCGCCGCCCATTGCGCGGCCAAGCGCATGGCGGATCCCCTGCACAAGCAGGAACACGCGATGTCGTGAGTGGTCCGCAGGCCCATCCGGCTGGCCGATATGAGTTACAGCGGCGGCGTCCAGTGGTGTAACAATGCTACAAACGCTCGGCATGACCAACAACAACGCGGATGTAGTCAGGCGCATGAGTGCGCGCACCGCCAAGCGCACCCCCGTGCCACAGGCGAGCGCAACAGAGGCCGCCGCCGCGAGCGCGATAGACAAGGGATAGAGGATGGCTTTTTCTGACGGGGCACGACTGCTGGCCGACATCGGCAGCACCTTCGCCCGATTTGCAGTGGAGCGCGAACGTGGACGGTTCGAGCGTCTCGAGACCCTGCGCTGCGCGGACTACCCCGACTTCGGCAGCGCCCTGAAGGCCTATCTGGCCATGGTGCAGGACATGGACGTGCGCCACGGTGCGGTGGCCATCTCCAATCCGGTCGAGGGCGACCTCGTGCGCATGACCAACTACCACTGGCAGTTCTCGATCGAGCAGACGCGGCTGGATTGCGGGCTGGACACGCTGCTGGTGGTGAATGACTTCACGGCGCTGGCTGTGGGCGTGCCGCACCTGCGCGAGGACCAGCGCCGCCAGATCGGCGGCGGTCAGGCGCGGGCGCGCAGCGTGATCGGCCTGCTCGGTGCCGGCACCGGCCTGGGCGTGTCGGGCCTGATTCCGGCCGATGACGGCTGGATCTCGCTGGGCTCCGAAGGCGGCCACGTCAGCTTCTCGCCGACCGACGAGCGTGAGGCCGCCATCCTGGAGTTCGCCTGGACGCAGTATTCGCACGTGTCGGCCGAGCGCCTGCTCTCGGGCAGCGGTCTGGAACTGATCTACAAGGCGCTGTGCCATTTGGCGGGCAAGCCGGCCGAGACGCTCAGTGCACTCGACATCACGAGTCGCGGCCTGTCCAAGCAATGCGCGCTGTGCGAGCAGACCCTCGAAGTGTTCTGCGGCATGCTGGGTGCGGTGGCAGCCAACCTCGCGGTGACACTGGGTGCCTTCGGTGGCATCTACATCGGCGGCGCGATCGTGCCGCGCCTGGGCGAATACTTCGACCAGTCGGCCTTCCGGCGGCGGTTCGAGAGCAAGGGGCGCTTCTCGGGATTTGTCGCGAGCATTCCGACCTATGTGATCACGGCCGATCAGGCGACCTTCATCGGCGTGGCGGCGATCCTGGATGCGCAGCTGCGCAAGCGCAGCGGCGGCGCGTCCATTCTCGACCGGATTCGCCAGCTGCACCGCGAACTCTCGCCGGCCGAGCGCCGTGTGGCGGATGTGGTGCTGTCGCGGCCGCGCTCGATTCTCAATGACCCGATCATGGAGATCGCCCGCGCGGCCGATGTCAGCCAGCCGACGGTGATCCGCTTCTGCCGTACCCTGGGCTGTGAAGGCCTGTCGGACTTCAAGCTGCGTCTGGCCTCCAGTCTCACGGGCACGATCCCGGTCACGCACACGCAGGTCACGGTGGAGGACACCGCACTCGAGCTCGGCGCCAAGGTGCTGGGCAATACCGCGAGCGCGATTCTGCAGATCCGCGACCAGCTCAACCGCAAGGCGATCGACCAGGCCATCGAGCTCTTGCTCAAGGCCAAGCGCATCGACTTCTATGCCGTGGGCAACTACGGCATCGTGGCCGAGGATGCGCAGTACAAGTTCCTGCGTTTCGGCCTGCCGACGGCTGCACATACCGAGCCGCGTCTGCAGCTCATGGCCGCCAACGTGCTCACGCCCGAGGACGTGCTGGTCGTGATTTCCAGCACGGGCCGCATCCCGGAGCTCAATGCCGCCGTCGACGCCGCACTCGAGCGGGGTGCACAGGTCGTGGCCATCACGGCCAACCAGTCACCGCTGTCCAAGAAGGCCACCATCACGATCGCGCTCGATCATTCCGAGGACGTGGCCACGCAGGTGCCGATGATCAGCCGTGTGCTCTATCTGTTGGTGATCGACATCCTGGCGGTGGGCGTGGCGATGCGTGCCGGCCTGACCGATGAACTCGGTGCCGGCGAGCTGGCTGCTGCGGTGAACGCGCTGGAGACCGGTGGCGAGCACCGCCTGGCGCGGATGGTGTCGCACAGCCAGCGCTGAAGACCTTCCAACATGCGTGCCGTGCTGCGGTGAGGGAGCCGCTCCGGCACATCAAGAAAGAACATTCTCGATGAGCATCGATATCGACGCCCTGATGGGCGACGGCCCCGTGATTCCCGTCATCGTGATCGATGACCTCGCGCACGCCAGACCGCTCGCGCAGACGCTGGTGGAGGCGGGTGTCCGGGTGCTGGAGGTGACACTGCGCACCCCCGCCGCCCTGGCCGCCATCGAAATCATGCGCAGCGTGCCCGGTGCCATCGTTGGTGCCGGGACCGTCACCACGCCCGCAGCTCTGCGCCAGGCCGTGGACGCGGGCTCGCAGTTCATGGTGTCGCCCGGTCTCACGCCGCAGTTGGCCGAGGCCGCCCGCGCGGGTGCCGTGCCCCTGCTGCCCGGTGTGGTCACGCCCTCTGAAGTGATGCAGGCCCGCGATGCCGGCTTCACGCGCCTGAAGTTCTTCCCGGCCGAGCCCATGGGTGGCGTGCCGGTGCTCAAGGCCTATGCCAGCGTGTTCCGCGATGTGCGCTTCTGTCCCACCGGCGGCATCACCCTGCAGTCGGCGCCGAGCTTCCTGAGCTTGCCCAACGTGGCCTGCATCGGTGGGTCCTGGTTCGTGTCACCGGCTGATGTGGCGGCCGGCCGGTGGGCGCAGATCGACGCCCAGGCGCGCGAAGCCGCAGCTCTGGCCCGGGCGCGCACCTGATCCGGATCCGGGAGCCCCCATGACCCCGCTTCAGCAGATTCCCGCCTGGCAGGCCCTGCAGGTCCAGCGCGACGTGCTCGCACGCAGCAGCCTGCGCGAGCTGATGCAGGCCGATCCGATGCGCTTTGACTACTTCAGCGCGCAGTTCGAGGGCGCCGGTGCGCATGTGCTGCTGGACTACAGCAAGCAGCGCATTGACCGGCGCACGATGATCCTGCTCGATGAGCTGTTGCAGGCGCGGGCCCTGCGGCCGGCCATCGGCAGCCTGTTCGGCGGTGCGCCGCTCAACACCACCGAAGGCCGTGCCGTCATGCACATGGCCTTGCGCGGCGAGGTGGAGGATCACTACCAGGCCGACGGCACGACCGTCATGCCCGATGTGCTTCAGGTACGCGAGCGCATGCTCGCCTTTGTCGAGCGTGTGCGGGGCGGGCAGTGGCTGGGCGCCACGGGCGCCGCGATCACGGATGTGGTCAATATCGGCATTGGCGGCAGTGATCTCGGCCCGCAGATGATGGTTCAGGCACTCGAGCCCTACTGCAGCGGACCGCGCGTGCACTTCGTGTCCAACGTCGACGGTGCCCATCTGTCGGGTGTGCTCAAGCACCTGGATGCGGCGCGGACCCTGTTCGTGATCGCGAGCAAGACCTTCACGACCCAGGAAACCATGGCGAATGCGCGCAGTGCCCGCGCGTGGCTGGTGGACCGTCTGGGCGCGGCCGCGACCGGCAAGCACTTCGTGGCGGTGTCCACGAACGGCCGCGAGGTGGCGGCCTTCGGCATCGATCCGCGCAACATGTTCGGCTTCTGGGACTGGGTGGGTGGTCGCTATTCGGTCTGGTCCTCGATCGGCCTGCCCGTGGCACTGGCCCTGGGGAGCGCGCACTTTCGTGCCATCCTGGCCGGTGCGCGCGCCATGGACCTGCACTTCCGCGATGCACCGTTCGAGCGCAACCTCCCCGTGCTGATGGCGGCGGTGGGCCTGTGGAACATCAACTTCCTGGGGCTGGACGCCCTGGCGATCGCGCCCTATGCGCAGAACCTGAGCCGCTTTGCCGCGCATCTGCAGCAGCTCGATATGGAAAGCAATGGCAAGCGGGTGCAGATCGACGGACAGGCGGTCAGCTACTCCACCGGGCCGCTGGTTTTCGGCGAGCCGGGTACCAACGCGCAGCACGCCTACTTCCAGTGGCTGCATCAGGGGCCCAAGGTCGTGCCGGTGGACTTCATCCTCGCCGCACAGACCGACAGCGGCCTGGAGGACCAGCACCGCCTGCTGGCGGCGAACTGCTTTGCGCAGTCGGAAGCCCTGCTGCGCGGCAAGACGGCCGACGAGGTCCGCGCCGACCTGATCGCCAGCGGCCTGCCCGCAGCCGACGTGAATCGACTGACCCCGCACCGCAGCTTCCCGGGCGACCGGCCAAGCTCGACCCTGCTGGTGCGCCGGCTCGATCCAGCCACGCTCGGCGCGCTGTTGGCGCTCTATGAGCACAAGGTCTTTGTGCAGGGTCTGGTCTGGGGCATCAACTCCTTCGACCAATGGGGCGTCGAGCTGGGCAAGCAGCTGGCGGCACCGATTGCGGCCAGTCTTCAGCCCGGCGCTGCACCCGGCGTGCACGATGCGTCCACATTGGGGCTGATGCAGCACTGGAAGCGCTTGCGCGAGGGTTGAGTCGCTTCGGCGGCATCCGGTCTCAGGGCAGACCCTGTGCAGGTGTGCCGCCCGATGCAGTCTGTGCATCGGAACTCTTGGCGTGCGCAGGGTTCTTCATGCCATGGGGCTTTGCTAACCTGCTTGGCTTCGCTCGAACCGACTCCTCCCAATGAAAAACAAGTTTGTCGCTCTGGGGGCTGCAGCCAGTGCAGCCGGCCTGCTCGCGCTGATCGTGTCCGTGGTGCATGCCCAAGGTGCACCCGCCGCCCAGCCGGCGCGTCCCGCGGGCAGCCCCGCCGGTGCGCCGGGTGGTCCGCCAGCGGGTGGCCCACCGGTGACCGTCGAGGTCTCGCGCGTGAGCAGCGCCAATCTGGTCGACGATGTCGCAGCCGTGGGCTCCATTCGCGCCAATGAGTCCGTCATGCTGCGGCCCGAAATCAGTGGCCGGGTGGTGAAGATCAACTTCCGCGAAGGCCAGCGCGTGCGCAAGGGGGCCTCGCTGCTGGAACTGGATGCCAGCGTGCTGGATGCCGAGATCGCCCAGACGCGTGCAGAACTGGCGCTGGCGCGCAGCAATGCCCAGCGCACCGACGATCTGCATGCCAAGAATTTCGTCAGCGAACGCGCCCGCGACGAGGCGCTGTCGAACCTCCAGGTGATCGAGGCACGACTGGCGCTGGCGCAGGCACGGCGCGATCGCTCCGTGATCCGCGCACCCTTTGACGGTGTGGTCGGCATCCGCCAGGTGGCGGTGGGCGACTACGTGCGTGAAGGCGCCGATCTGGTCACCATCGAGGACTCGGGTACCGTGAAGATCGACTTCCGCCTGCCCGAGCGCTACCTGCCCCAGGTGCGCAGCGGCCAGAAGCTGGCCGTCACCCTGGATGCGCTGCCGGGCAAGGCGATCGACGCCACGGTGGACGTGATCGATCCACAGGTGGACGCCAATGGCCGCAGCTTCCTGGTGCGTGCCCGTGCCGGCAATGCCGAAGGCCTGCTGCGCAACGGCATGTTTGCGCGGGTGCGCCTGGTGCTCGAGACGCGCAACAACGCCATCCTCGTGCCCGAGGAGGCCGTGGTCTCCGCGGTGACGCCGCGCGGCAATGCCAACTTCGTCTACAAGGTGGCCGGAGACAAGGCCACCCGCGTGCCGGTGCAGCTCGGTCTGCGCCGCGAGGCCAAGGTCGAGGTGCGGGGCGCGCTGACCTCCGGCGACTCGGTCGTGATTGCCGGCCAGCAGAAGCTTCGCGGGGAGAGCGCCACGGTGCGTGTGCTCACGGCGGAAGGCAAGCCCGCCGCGCCTGCGGCCAGCGCCGCGCCGGCCAAGAGCTGAGAGGCAGCAGCCCATGCGTCTGTCCGAAATCTGCATTCGCCGGCCGGTCTTCGCGACGGTGCTGTCGCTGCTGATCATCCTGATCGGCGCGGTCTCCTACCAGCGCCTTGCGGTGCGCGAGTATCCGAAGATCGACGAGCCGGTCGTCACGGTCGAGACACGCTACCGCGGCGCCAGTGCCGAGATCATCGAGAGCCAGGTCACCAAGCCGCTGGAAGACTCGATCGCCGGCATCGAGGGCGTGGACGTGCTGACCTCGATCTCGCGCAGCGAGCAGAGCCAGATCACGGTGCGCTTCAAGCTCAGTCGTGACGCCGACGGCGCCGCTGCCGACGTGCGCGACCGCGTCGCCCGCGTACGCCAGCGCCTGCCGACCGACGTCGACGAGCCCGTGATCGCCAAGGTCGAGGCGGATGCGAACCCGATCATCTGGCTGGCCTTCACGAGCGATCGGCATTCGATGCTGGAGATCAGCGACTACGCCAACCGCATCGTCAAGCCGCGCCTGCAGACCCTCACCGGGGTGGCCAACGTGTTCATCCCGGGCGAGCGCCGCTATGCCATGCGCATCGACCTGGATCGCGACAAGCTCGCGGCCCAGGGCCTCACACCACAGGATGTGGAAGATGCCCTGCGTCGCCAGAACGTGGAGATTCCCGCGGGGCGCATCGAATCCAGCCAGCGTGAATTCAATGTGGTCTCGCAGACCGACCTGAGCACGGTCGATGAATTCCGCGAGGTCGTGATCCGCAGCGTGAACGGCATCAACATCCGCATCGGCGATGTCGCCGATGTGAAGCTCGGGCCCGCATCAGAGCGCAACGTGGTGCGCTTCAATCGCGAGACCGCGCTGGGCATGGGCCTGATCCGCCAGGCGACAGCCAACCCGATCGACATTGCCAAGGCCCTTCGCGCCGAGCTGCCGAACATCGAGGCCGGATTGCCGACTGGCATGCGCGTGAACGTGGCCAACGACCAGACGGTCTTCATCAGCGCAGCCATCCAGAACGTCTACAAGACCATCATCGAGGCTGTGCTTCTGGTGGCCGCGGTGATCTTCTTCTTCCTGCGCAGCTGGCGCGCCGCCCTGATCCCGATCGTGACGATTCCGGTGTCGCTGATCGGCGCCTGCGCGCTGATGCTGGCGTTCGGTTTCTCGATCAACGTGCTGACGCTGCTGGCGCTCGTGCTGGCCATCGGTCTGGTGGTGGACGATGCGATCGTGGTGCTGGAGAACATCTATCGCCACATCGAGGACGGCATGGAGCCGATCGCTGCAGCCATCAAGGGCATGAAGGAGATCAGCTTTGCCGTGGTGGCCATGACGCTCACCCTGGCGGCCGTGTTCGTGCCGCTGGTGTTTGCGCCGGGTCGCACGGGCCGGCTGTTCGTGGAGTTCGCACTGGCCATGGCCGGTGCGGTGATCGTCTCGGGCTTTGTGGCCCTCACGCTGTCGCCGATGATGAGCTCGCGTCTGCTGCGCAAGGAAGTCAAGCACGGCGCCCTCTACAACGGCATCGAGCGCCTGCTCAACGGCGTGAGTGCGGGCTATGCCCGTTCCCTGCGCTGGACCCTGGCGCACCGCTCGGTGGTCCTGGCGGTCATGATTGCCGTGGCTGCCGGCTGTGTCTGGTCCTTCATGTCGCTCAAGCGCGAGCTGTCGCCCACGGAAGACCGCGGCACGGTGGTGAGCATCTTCTCCGCGCCTGAAGGGGCATCGATCGACTACACCGCGCGCTACGCCCAGCGCATCGAGGATATCGCTGCGCGCTACCCGGAAGTGGATCGCCTGTTCGTGATCGCGGGCAACCCCACGGTGACGCAAGGCATCGGCTTTCTGCGCATGAAGGACTGGGATGAGCGCGAGCGCAGTGCCATGGACCTGCAGCGCGAGCTCTTTCCGCAGCTGGCGCAGATTCCGGGCGTGACGGCGTTTGCCAGCGTGCCGGCCTCGCTGGGCGCCAACCTGCGCGACCGCCCGGTCAATGTGGTCATCACCTCGGGCGACAGCTACGAGGACATGAACCGCGTGGTGCAGGGCCTGATCCAGGAGCTGCAGAAGAACCCGCGCCTGCAGCAGATCGATACCGACCTGCGCCTGAACCGGCCCGAGCTGCGCGTGGCGATCGACCGCGATCGCGCGGCGGACGCCGGCGTGCAGATCGACACCGTGGGCCGGACCATGGAAACCATGCTCGGCGGCCGGCCGGTCACGCGCTTCAAGATGAACGGCGAGCAGTACGACGTGATCGTCCAGGTGAAGCAGGACCTGCGCAACACCGCCGAGGACATCAGCAACATCTTCGTGCGCGCGCGCGACGGCCGCATGCTGCCGCTGTCCTCACTCGTGAACGTGAACGATGCACTGGCCCCGCGCGATCTGAACCACTTCGGCCAGCGCCGCTCGATTTCCATCACGGCCAGCCTCGCGCCCGGTTACGCGCAGGGCGAAGCCATCCAGTACGTGCTCGACGTGGCGGCCAAGCAGCTGGCCAACAAGCCGGGCTACGGCACCGACCTTAACGGCTCTGCGCGCGAGTTCCGCGAGAGCGGCCAGGCCCTGCTGCTGGTGTTCGTGCTGGCGCTGCTGTTCATCTACCTGGTGCTGGCCGCCCAGTTCGAAAGCTTCCGCGATCCCTTCATCATCATGCTCACCGTGCCGATGGGGACCCTGGGCGCGCTGGTGGCCCTGCTGCTCACGAATGGCTCGCTGAATGTGTATTCGCAGATCGGCCTAGTGGCGCTGATCGGCCTGATCACCAAGAACGGCATCCTGCTCGTGGAATTTGCCAACCAGCTGCAGGAGCAGGGCAGGGCGCTGCGCGATGCGGTGCTGGAAAGCGCCGAGCTGCGCCTGCGGCCGATCCTGATGACCTCGCTGGCCACGGTGTTCGGTGCGATTCCCCTGGCGATCGGCACCGGTGCCGGTGCGGAGAGCCGCCAGCAGATCGGCTGGGTGATCGTCGGCGGCATGAGCCTGGGCACCCTGCTCACCTTGTACGTGATCCCGGTGATCTACAGCGCGCTGGCCAGCAAGGTGAAGCCGGGCGAGCATGCGCTCGAGCCCAATGCTGCCGAGTGAGTGAATCGCATGTCTGATCGTCAGGTGATCCTCGATACCGAAACCACCGGCCTGAATGCGGGCAGCGGTGATCGCATCATCGAAATCGGCTGCGTCGAACTGGTGAACCGCCGCGTGACCGGGCGGACCTACCACACCTACCTGAACCCGGAGCGCGAGATCCATCCGGACGCCACGGCGGTGCACGGCTTCACGCTCGAGGATCTGCTGGACAAGCCCAAGTTCGCGCAGGTGGTCGAGGAGTTCCACGCCTTTGTGGCGGGTGCGGAGCTGGTGATCCACAACGCGGCCTTCGACATCGGCTTTCTGGAAGCGGAATACAGGCTGCT
>DASSQC010000047.1:0-2472 GCA_035702705.1 Burkholderiaceae bacterium
CAGCGGCTGACCTGGCACATCCTGGCCCGCATGGTGCGTGACCCCGAGGATGCACGCGAGCTCGCACAGGAAACCTTCCTGCGCGTGCATGCCCAGCTGCACCAGTTCCGATTCGAGTCCGCTCTCAAGACTTGGATCGGCCGCGTGGCCTATTCGATCGCCCTGCGGCATCTGGAAAGGAAGAAGCTGAACCTCGTCTCGCTGGACATCGCGCCCGACGAGGGTGCAGCACCCGCCTGGGAGCCGGCCGACCCCGCCGTGGACGTGGAAGCCCTGTGGGCCGATGTGCAGCTGCGCGAACGGCTGCATGCGGCCATCGAAACCCTGCCCGAGCTGCCGCGCACCCTGCTGACGCTGCATCACCTGGACGAGCTATCGATTGCCGAGATCGCGCAGATCACCGGCCTGGCCACCGGCACCATCAAGAGCCACCTGTTTCGTGCCCGCGCTCGCCTGCGCGAGCAACTCGGCGACCTCGCGCCGCCCGCCAGAGCCGCGCAAACCACGCACGCCGCCCGATTTTGAAAGCCCTCGCCATGCCTTCGCACCCCGACCCGAGCCACCCCGCCGCACCCCAGCAGGAACGCCACTGGCGGGCCCAGGAAGCCGCCATGCAGGCTGATGGTGCCAATGTGCATCCGGCTGATGCAGGCTACCGGCTGATCCATCGTGCACTGCAGGCCGATGAGCTCGGCGCATTGCCGGCCGACTTTGCCGCAGAGGTCGCGCGCCGGGCCCAGCGCAGCGCCTTGCCCAGCCTGGGCGGGTTTGAGCGCTGGCTGCCCGTCTGGGCGCTGACGCCCTTTGCGTTGGGCGTGCTGGCGTTTCTGGCGGTGGTGGGCATGCCGCCCTGGGCCGTATGGTGGGCCGGGGCCGACGCCGGGCTGCGCGTGGCAATGGGCTGGGGCGTGCTCAGCCTGCTGGTGGTGGCTTTGGGTGCATTGCCCTGGGAGCGGCGGCTTGCGCGAGCTGCGTGAACCCGCTGTGCCGCGCGCTGAACGCCGTCCCCCTTCAGTGATCTTCGAGCTCGTGCAACCACCACTCCACCTGGGGCAGCCGATCATGGCCCCAGAAGTGCTCGCCATCGACCACGATCCACGGTGAACCGAAGGTGCCCTGGGCAATCGCGGCCTCGGTCTGGGCCTTGAGCTTGTCCTTGTAGACCGGGTCGGCGCAGGCCGCGGCGGTGGCCGTGCCGTCGGCACCCAGCTCGGCCGCAAACGCACCGATCCAGGCCGGATCATTGATGGGCGCGCTCTCGGTGAAGTAGGCGCGCATGGCGCCCTTGGCAAAGGCCGGCACCTTGCCGGGCGCATGCTCGGTCAGGTAGATCGTGGCCCGCGCGATGTTCTGCGTGAGCATCGGAAAGTTGTCCGGGTAGCGGTAGGGCAGACCGCTGAAGCGGGCGCTGCGCTCGAAGTCATGCTTCGAATAGCGCGCCTTGGGCTCGTACTGCTGCACCAGCGGCGCACTGCCGGACAGCGGAAACACGGCGCCCAGCAGGAAGGGCTTGAAGGCCACCGTGCGTCCGTACTGCATCGCAATGCCCTCGATCTTCCAGGCCGCAAAGTAGCTGTAGGGGCTGGTGTAGTCGAACCAGAATTCCACGGGGGGCTTGGGGCTGGCCATCCGGTACTCCCATTGAGGTTGAGGTGCGGGGCACAGGGACATGCACCTGGGCAGCTCGATCGTACGGGCTTGTAAGGATGCCTGCGCCGCATCGACTCACCTGCATCCCCTTGCACTTCATGCGGAGCAGGCCATGCACAAGGTCGCACTCGTCATCTACAGCACGCTCGAAGGCTCGGGCACGTCCGCCATCTACCGCACGATGATGTTTGCGCAGGAGCTGCGCCGCGCGGGCGATGACGTCAAGATCGTCTTTGACGGCGCGGGCAGCAAGGCGGCCGCCGAGCTGGCGCAGCCGGGGCACCGCATGCACACGCTGTTCAACTCGGTACGCGCCGATGTCCGCGGTGTCTGCAGCTACTGCGCGAAGTCCTATGGCGTGCTGGCCGAGATCGAAGCGGCGGGCCTGCCTTTGCTCACGGATGACCGCGGCCACGCCAGCCTGCGGGCCCTGCTCGACGAAGGCCGGCAGATCATCACCGTCTAGCGGTGCCTGTGGCGCGCTCAGCGCAGCGCCGCGTGAAAGACCCAGGTGGTCATGGGAATGCGCACCAGCCCGTCCCGGGCATGCGCATCGAAGAGCTTGTGGAGCGCCGCGCGCAGCACATCGAGCTCGGCGCTGTCAGGCGCGGGCGAGTAGGACGCCGAACTCGCGCGCTGCACGAGGCCCTCGCGGTCCAGCCACTGTGCGTTGCGCAGCTTGAAGCGTTGCCAGTCCGCATGGCTGAACACGGCGGCCATGCTCGCGCGGTGCTTGTCTTCCAGGGTCTGGTCGGGCCGTGGCAACTGTGTGTTTCGATATTCCTCGCTGGCGGCGGCAAGCACGGCGTCATAGGCGGCGAT
>DASSQC010000048.1:0-9400 GCA_035702705.1 Burkholderiaceae bacterium
TGCACCTGATCGTGGCCATCTCGGCCGTGATTCCCGGCCTGAATGCCAGCATCGCGCTGCTGCTGGTGGCGCTGATCATCGACTTCGTGAAGAAGGATGACGCCGCCGGCACGTGGCAGGAAAGTCATTTCCGCTGGCGCATCCGCAGCGTGATCTACGCAGGGATTGCCTATATCGTCACCATTCCGCTGTGGCTGCTGCTGGTGATCCCGGGCTGGATCGCGTGGTTCGTGATCTCGATCTGGTTCCTGTACCGCATCATCCGCGGCTTCATGAGCATGAACGACAACAAGCCGATCCAGGTCGACTGAGACCGGCCTCGGCACATTCAATCACTTCAGGAGGATCAGGTCATGGAAGGCATTCAGGCAGACAACGGCGCATCGGAATCCAACGTCCGCGTCACGCACATCATCTACGCCCTGTACGCGCTGGGCTTCCTGACGGGTGTGACCTGGCTGGTGGCCATCATCATGAACTACGTCAAGCGTGATGAGGTGCGCGGCACCATGCTGGAAAGCCACTTCGAATGGCAGATCAAGACCTTCTGGTACTCGCTGGCCGCCAGCGCGGTCGCCTTCCTGCTGTTCATCACCATCATCGGCGCGCTGCTGGCCATCCCCCTGTGGATCGCCACCACGATCTGGGTGATCTACCGCATCGTCAAGGGCTGGCTGGCCCTGAATGACAACAAGCCCATGAACACATGAGCGCGGACTGCATCTTCTGCAAGATCATCGCGGGCCAGATTCCGAGCAGGAAGGTCTACGAGGACGAGGAACTGCTCGCCTTCCACGACATCCGGCCCGCCGCTCCGGTGCACGTGCTGGTGGTGCCCAAGCTGCACATCGTCAACCTGCAGGACGCCGGCCCCGAGCACCATGCGATGCTGGGTCGCATGCTGGGCAAGGCCGACGAAATCGCAGCCCTGGCCGGCTGCCGGCCGGGCGCTGAGGGCGGTTTTCGCGTGGTGATCAACAACGGGGCCGATGGCGGGCAGGAGGTCTACCACCTGCACATGCACATCATGGGTGGCCCGCGCCCCTGGCACTGAGCGGCAGGTCTTCCGGCTGTTCGACCGAAAAACCCGCGCCGCGAGCGCGGGTTTTCACTCTCCGGAGTAGCCAGCGGATCGACAGGTCTGAAACTCTCCCGTCAGATCGATGCCTTAAGATCAGGCGCTTTCCCGGCAAGTCTGCAGCGCGAATGCTTGATCTGCGCCTTGCTTGCGGCGCAACCCGGGCGCCCTGAGCTGCAGACGCCGCTGTCCGACATCCCGGACGCGCTTTTTTGAGGAATGAATCATGGGTTCGTTTTCGATCTGGCATTGGCTGGTGGTTCTGGTCATCGTGCTGCTGGTCTTCGGCACCAAGAAGCTGAAGAACATCGGCTCCGATCTCGGCGGCGCAGTCAAGGGCTTCAAGGACGGCATGAAGGACGGCACGGCCGAGGCCCCCAAGGCCGACGCGCCGGTGCAGCAGGTTGCGCAGACCACGATCGATGTGGAAGCCAAGGAAAAGTCCAAGACCTGAAGCCCACTGAGCGGGCCGCAATCTCGCGCGCCCGCATCCGGATCGGCACCGCCGCGCTGCGCGCGGCATGTGCCCTCCGCATCACGGCGTCCCCATGCTCGACATCGGTTTTTCCGAACTTCTGCTGACCGGCACGGTGGCGCTCGTGGTCCTTGGCCCCGAGAAGCTGCCGAAGGTCGCTCGTACCGTCGGCCAGTGGCTCGGACGGGCGCAGCGCTACGTCAATGACGTCAAGGCCGACATCGCCCGCGAAGGCGAGATGGCCGAACTGCGCAAGCTCAAGGAGCAGATCGAGAACGCCGGACGCGACGTCGAACAGACCATCCGCAAGGAAGCCGGCGAGGTCCAGCAGACCTTTGATCAGGGCGCGGCGAGCCTGCGCAGCGATCTTCCGACGGACCCGAACAACCCTGCGTACCACGACCCCGGCAATGCAGCCCTGCCCGCACCGGGTGACGCCGGTGGCCTGCCCTACCCTGATGCGCATGGCGGCCCGTCGCACCTGCTCGACCCGGACCGCGATCCCGTGGTGCAGCGCATGGAGATCGACCTGCTGATCGACGACATCAGCCGCCTGGAAAGCCGCCTGTCCTCGCTGCGCAAGAACGCGCAGTCGATCCAGATGCTGATCAACAGCCAGCAGCCCGCAGCGAACAGTGCCGCAGTTGCTGCTGCCGCCGCTGCACCGGCGCCCGCTGTGCCCTCGCCGCCCGCTGCCCAGTACGACGCCATGGCCGCAGAAGGCGGCTTGAGCAGCGCACCTGCGCCCGCGGCAGCCACCGAACCCGCATCCGCACGCTCATGACCGACGCCGCGCAGGACAAGGAGCAGTCCTTCATCAGCCACCTGCTGGAGCTGCGGGATCGCCTGCTGCGCTCCGTGGTGGCCGTGCTGATCCCGTTCATCATCATGGCCTTCTTCTGGCCGAAGGCCGGCTACATCTACGACCTCGTGGCGCATCCGATGATCGCCATGCTGCCGGCCGGCACCAAGATGATCGCCACCGGCGTGATCACGCCTTTCATGGTGCCGATGAAGGTCACGCTGCTGGCGGCTTTCCTGCTCGCCCTGCCCTATGTGCTCTACCAGGTCTGGGCCTTCATTGCGCCGGGGCTCTACCAGCACGAAAAGCGCATTGCCCTGCCGCTGATCGTCTCCAGCACCCTGCTGTTCTTCGTGGGCATGGCCTACACCTACTTTGTCGTGTTGCCCATGGTCTTCAAGTTCGTGGCGGGCTTCGCGCCGGAGTCCATCGCGGCCGCGCCGGACATCCAGGCCTACTTCGAGTTCGTACTGACGATGTTCGTGGCCTTCGGCATTGCGTTCGAGGTGCCTGTTGCCGTGGTGCTGCTGGTGCGCACGGGCGTGGTGACCGTGCAGAAGCTCGGCGAAATTCGCGGCTACGTGATCGTGGCCGCCTTCGTGATCGCGGCCATCGTCACACCGCCCGACGTGATGAGCCAGCTGCTGCTGGCGGTGCCGCTGTGCATCCTCTACGAAATCGGCATCCTCGCAGCACGCCTGGTCAGGCCCAAACCGGCCCCCTCGTCCGAAGCGGCCTGAGCGCCTACGATGCTGCGGGACTGCACTCCCGGAGCATCGCTTGAAGCAACTCTCGGCCCTCGACGCGCTGTTTCTCTACCTCGAGACACCCGCCACGCCCATGCATGTGGGGGCGCTGCACCTGTTTGAGCTGCCAGCCGGGCTCACTGCGGCGCAATGGACACGCCAGATCAGGGCGCATCTTGCAGCGCGCCTGCATCTGGCGCCCGCGCTGTCGCGCCGCCTGCGCAAGCTGCCGCTGAACGTGGCCAATCCGACCTGGGAGCGCTGCGAGCCGGGCCTGGACTGGCACATCCAGACCCTGAAGCTGCCGCCCGCACGCAGCGAGGGCGACGCACTCAATGCCCTGGTGGCCGATCTGCATGCCCAGACCATGGATCGCGAGCGGCCGCTCTGGCAGTTCTTCGTGATCGGCGGTCTGCCCAGGCGCATGGGCGCGCGCACCGTGGCGCTCTATACCAAGGTGCACCACGCTGCCGTGGACGGCAAGGCCGGCGTGGCCCTGGCGCAGGTGCTGCTCGACATCACGCCCGTACCGCGCGACGTCGGCGCGCCGCCGGAGCACCGCCAGCCCGTGCAGTTCGGCACCACGGCGCTCATCAAGGGCGCACTGGCCAATCAGATGGATCAGGCGAGCAATCTCGTCAGGCAGCTGCCGGGCACGCTCACCCAGCTCACCATGAGTGCCGGCAAGCTGGCCTGGCAGACCGCGCTGACCCAGATCGGCACACGGCTCGGTCTGAAGCCTGCGACGCGCACAGGCAAGCCGGCCGAGCAAGGCAACTGGTCCTTCGGTCCGCGCCTGCCGTTCAACCGCAGCGTGTCGAACACGCGCAGCTTTGCCACAGCACGCCTGCCGCTGGGTGAACTCAAGGGTCTTGCCCATGCGCACGGCGCCACGCTCAATGACGCGGTGCTGTTCCTCGTGGGCGGTGCACTGCGTCATTACCTGAAGCAGAAGCGCCTGCCGCTGCCGCGCAAGTCAGTCATTGCAGCCATGCCGATCTCTTTGCGTGCCGAGGGCGACACCCGCGCCAACACCCAGGCCACCATGACAGCGGTGAGCCTGGCCACGCACCTGAGCAAGCCGGCCGATCGGCTGGCGGCCATCATGCGCACCACCGGCTCGCTGAAGGGTTCGTTGTCCGGCGTGAAGCATCTGATCCCGACGGATCTGCCCTCGATCGGTCTGCCCTGGCTGATCACCGCCGGCACACAGGCCTACGGCGCCAGCGGCCTGGCAGACCGGATCGCCCCCCTGGCCAACCTCGTCATCTCCAATGTGCCCGGTCCGCAGCTGCCCCTGTACCTGGCCGGCGCCAAGATGCTGACCTACACGCCCGTGTCGATCATCATTCACGGCGTGGGTCTGAACATCACGGTGCAGAGCTACAACGGCCAGCTCGACATCGGCCTGATTGCAGACGGCAAGACGGTGCCCGACCTGCAACGCATTGCCGATGGCATGCAGGTCGCGTTCGAGGAGCTGGCCAGCCTGTCGCCTCCGGCTCAGCCATAATCCGGCCATGCCCGCCAAGCACCTTTCGCTCACGAGCAAGCTCATGGCCAAGCGCATCCAGAAGCTGCGCCGGTCTGCCGGGGACGATGCGCCCGAAGACCCTGGTGGCAGCGGCCAGCGCGCACCGCGCACCGAACCGGCGGACGCTGCAGCCTTGGGCGATCTGCGTGCGCCCTCCACCTGGCTGATGATGCTCGAGGGCCGCGCGCCCTGGGAATATGCCGCCATGCTCGCCGCGGCCCCCATCCTGAATAGCGCGCCGCGCGGCGATGGGCATCCGGTTGTGGTCTTTCCCGGCTTGGCGGCGAATGACATGACGACCCTGCCGCTGCGGCAGTATCTGGCGCGCCAGGGCTACAACCCCTACCCATGGAACTTCGGCTTCAACTTCGGCCCGCGCGCCGGCGTGCTGGCGGGCTGCACGGCGCTGGTGCGAGAGCTGGCCGAGGAGCATGGCCAGCCCGTCAGCCTGATCGGCTGGAGCCTGGGCGGCATCTACGCGCGCGAAGTGGCCAAGGAAGTGCCCGACCTGGCGCGCTGCGTCATCACCCTGGGCACGCCCTTCTCCGGCCATCCGCGGGCCACCAACGCCTGGCGCCTGTACGAGATGCTCTCCGGACACGCGCCGCATCATGACGACGAGCTGCTGGATCACATCCGCCGCGCACCACCCGTGCCCACCACCTCCATCTTCAGCAAGACCGATGGCGTGGTGGCATGGCAGTGCAGCCTCAATGACCCGGCACCGCACACCGAGAACATCGAGGTCAGCGCCAGCCACATCGGCCTGGGCATGAACCCCGCCGTGCTCTATGCCGTGGCTGACCGCCTGGCGCAGAACCCCCAGGCCTGGCAGCGCTTTTCCACCGACGGCCAGCGCCGCTGGTTCTACGGCACCGCGCACGAATGAGCCGGCGTCCGGCCGCATGAAGGTCCGCGCCAACGGCATCGATCTCGAAGTCGAGATCGACGGTCCCGCCCACGGCACGCCCGTGCTGCTCATCATGGGCCTGGGCATGCAGCTCACCGCCTGGCCACCCGCACTCGTCAAGTCGCTGGTCGATCACGGCTGCCGCGTGATCCGCTTCGACAACCGCGACATCGGCCTGTCGCAGCGCTTCGACCACCTCCCCACCCCGGCCATCGGCTGGTCGGCCGTGCGCCATGCGCTGGGTCTGAAGGTGGCCGCACCCTACACGCTGAATGACATGGCGGCCGACGCGATCGGGCTGATGGACGCGCTGGGCATTGAATGCGCGCACGTCTGCGGCGTATCGATGGGCGGCATGATTGCGCAGCTGGTGGCGGCGCGGCAGCCGCAGCGGGTGCAGCACCTCGCGCTGATGCTCACCACCAGCGGTGCGCGCTCACTGCCCGGCCCCACGCTCAAGGCGCGTGCCGCACTGCTCGCCCGCCCGCGCGGACGCGGCGAGGACGCCATGGTGGCGCACGGCGTGAAGGTCTTGCGCGCCATTGCGAGCCCCGGCTACCCGCCCGACCCCGCGGAGCTTGAAGCGCGCGTTCGCGCCGCGTACCACCGCAGCTTCCGGCCGCGCGGCTTCACGCGGCAGCTGCTGGCCATTGCCGCCAGCCCCGACCGCTCGCCGCTGCTGGCGCAGATCCAGGCGCCCACGCGCATCCTGCACGGCAGCGCGGACCCGCTGGTACCCGCAGCCTGCGCGCGTGATCTGGCCGCCAAGATCCCGCGCGCCCAGCTCTCCGTGATCGATGGCATGGGCCACGACCTGCCGGTGGCGCTGGTGCCGCGGTTTTCTGCGGCCATCCTTGGCGCCTAGACGCCGGCGGTGCGCTTGCGTGCCGGCTTGGCGGCTGGCCGGGACGCCGCCTTTGACGACGGACGCGACGCAGACTGCGCCGCCGCGTCGGGCCGGATGAAGGGCGAGGCGGCTGCAGCGGCGCGCTCATGCTTGCGCGCGATGCTTCCGCAGACGAGGTCACAGAGCTCGTAGATCGCGGGGTCGGCAATGCGATAGATCGCGCTGTTGCCGCGACTCTCCCGCGCCACCAGGCCATGCTGCGCCATGAAGCTCAGGTGGCGCGACACGTTGGCACTCGAGAAGCCCGTCAGCTCCGCGAGCTCGCCCACGCTGCGCTGCTGCGTGCGCATCAGATTCAGGATCTGCAGACGCGTGGGCTCCGCCAAGGCCTGGAAATAGGCGGCCACCTGACTGAGGGCCTCGGGCGGAAGATGGTCCATGACGGGGCAGGACGGAGTGGAATCAGCCGCAATCATGCCTCAAGCACCCCGTCGGGCAGCGCAGCGACCGGAGCGCCGAGAGCGCACGCGCGGGGCCGGGCACAACGCCGGAACCTGGAGGACTTGGAGGACCGCGTCTATTTGACTATTTGCGTACATGCGCAAATAATAGAACTCATGAACCGATCCGCCAAGCCCGACATGAACATCGTCCACCCCGCCCAGTCTCCGCTGCGCACCGGCGCAGCCGTGCTCCGGCGCCATCCGGCGCTGGCCTTCTTGCTGTTCGCGCTCGCTGTCGGTGGGGCTGCCGCGCTGCTGGCGCCTGCACGCAGCACGGCCCAGGTGCCCGCGGCGCCCGCGCCCCGCCTGGCCACCGTCCCTGTGGCACGCGCGGCCGACGCAGGCCGCAGCGCTTTTGACGGGACGGTGCAGGCCCTGCGCTCCACCACCCTGGCCGCCCAGGTCGCCGGCAACGTGGTCGAACTGCGCGTGAAGCCGGGCGACGCCGTGCGCGCCGGCGATGTGCTGGTCCGCCTCGATGCCCGCGCTGCCGACCAGGGCGCCGCCGCCAGCCAGGCCCAGGTCGCGGCCGCGCGGGCCCAGCTGGATGCCGCCAGCCGCGAGTTCGAGCGCCAGAAGATGCTCTTTGCGCAGCAGTACATCAGCCAGGCTGCGCTGGACCGCGCCCGCACCGACTTCGAGGCCACGCGCGCCCAGGTCAATGCCCAGCTGGCCCAGGCCGGCGCAGCCGGCACCCAGGCGGGCTTCTATGTGCTGCGCGCACCCTACGACGCCGTGGTCGCCGAGGTGCCCGTCACCCTGGGCGACATGGCCCTGCCCGGCCGGCCCCTGCTCACGCTGTACGACCCCACGCAGCTGCGCGTCTCTGCAGCGGTACCGCAGTCCTGGCTGGCCGGTCGCCCTGCACCCGAAGCCGCCGTTGCGCGGGTCGTTCTTGGTGCAGCCGACGCCCGGAAGGACGGGGTCACCCCCATCCGTCTGCAGGTGCTGCCGACGGCGGATGCCACAACCCAGACCGTGGAAGTCCGCGCCGATCTGCCCCGCGGCCTGGCCGGGGTCGCCCCCGGTCAGTTCGCTCGCCTGCTGCTGGCTGATGCGGGCGCCACGCGTGCCACGCCCGACCGCCTGCTGATTCCCCAGAGCGCCGTGCAGCGCCATGCCGAGATGGACACCGTCTATGTATTGAGTGCGGCCGGCCAGCCGCTGCTGCGAGCCGTGCGCCTGGGTGCCTATGAGGCAGGCCGCGTCGAGGTCCTGGCCGGACTGAGCGCCGGGGAGCAGGTCGTCACCGATCCGCAGGCCGCCGCGCGCGTACGTCCGGAGGCCGCCCAGTGAGCACGCCGAACCCCACGCCCCTAGGCATCTCGGGGCGCATTGCCGCCTTCTTCCAGAGCGCGCAGATCACGCCGCTGCTGGCTTTGCTTGCCTTGCTGCTGGGCCTGTTCGCCATCATGGTGACGCCTCGCGAGGAAGAACCGCAGATCAATGTGACCCTGGCCAATGTCATGGTCGCCGTTCCCGGCGCCGGGGTGCGGGATGTGGAGCAGATGGTGGCCCACCCCGCCGAGCAGGTGCTGGCGCAGATGGCCGGCGTGGAACACGTGATGTCGGTCTCGCGGCCGGGCATGGCGCTCATCACCGTGCAGTTCAAGGTGGGCGTGCCGCGCACCGAGGCGCTGGTGCGCCTGTACGACACCGTCAACAGCAACGCCGACTGGCTGCCGCGCGGCCTCGGCGTGGAGGCGCCCATCATCAAGCCCAAGGGCATTGATGACGTGCCCATCGTCACGCTCACCCTGTATGCCGACCCGCCGGGCCTGAGCCCCGCCACCTTGCGCGATGTGGCACACAGCATGGAAAGCGATCTGAAGCGCGTGGCCGGCACGCGCGAGATCCGCGTCATCGGCGGGCCGAGCCGTGCCGTGCGCGTGGAGATCGATCCGGCGCGGCTCAATACGCTCGGCCTCACCGTGGCCGATCTGCGTGACGCACTGCAGGCGGCCAACCAGGGCATGCCGGTGGGCGATCTGCTGGGCGGCAACCAGGCGGTCAGCCTGGAGGCCGGCCCCTGGCTGTCCAGCGCGCGCGATCTGGAAGAACTCGTGATCGGCGTGCGCAACAACCGCCCCATCTATCTGGGCGAGGTGGCCCGCGTGCGCGACGCGACCCCCAGCGCAAGCCGCTATGTCTGGCATGGCGCAACAGCACGCGACGCGCTGGTGCAGGCCGGCGGCCAGGCGGGCGAATTCGACGCAGTGACCCTGGCCATCACCAAGAAGCCGGGCGAGAACGCCATTGACGTGGCGCAGGCCGTCATGCGCCGCGTGGAGATCATGCGCAACACCGTGATCCCCCAGGGTGTCAAGGTGAGTGAAACGCGCAACTACGGCGCCACCGCCAACGACAAGGCCAACACACTCATGAAGAAGCTGCTGTTTGCCACCCTGTCGGTCGTGGCGCTGGTGTTTGCCAGCCTGGGGCGGCGCGAGGCCGCCATCGTCGGCGCCGCCGTGGTGCTGACCCTGGCCGCCACCCTGTTCGCCT
>DASSQC010000049.1:0-3176 GCA_035702705.1 Burkholderiaceae bacterium
TAGAAGTACTTGCCCGGCGCGTCCGGAATCTCGATGCCGAAGTAGGGCGCATCGCGCGAGATGTCCCAGTCATTCATGCCGGCGTCGAACCACTCGGCGGCCTTCTTGGCCATCTCGGGCTGCAGGCGGCCGGGGGTCTGGGTCCAGTCCTTCAGGAAGGCCACGACCTTCTCGTCGCTGAGCTTGAAGAAGTAGTGCTCGCTTGAACGCAGCTCCGGCGTGGCGCCGGAGAGCACGGAGTAGGGGTTCCTCAGCTCGGTCGGTGCGTACACGGCGCCACAGACCTCGCAGGAGTCGCCGTACTGGTCCTTGGCGCCGCACTTGGGGCACTCGCCCTTGATGAAGCGGTCGGGCAGGAACATGTTCTTCACCGGGTCGAAGAACTGCTCGATGGTCTTGGTGGAAATCAGCCCCGCGGCCTTCAGGTCGAGGTAGATGGCCTTGGCCAGGGCGTGGTTCTCGGGTGCGTCCGTGGAGTGCCAGTGGTCGAAGCTGATGTGAAAGCCGTCCAGATACTCCTTGCGCGTGGCGGCAATCTCGGCCACGTACTGCTGCGGCGTCTTGCCGGCTTTGTCGGCGGCAATCATGATCGGCGCGCCGTGCGTGTCGTCCGCGCAGACGAAGTGCACCTCATGGCCCATCATCCGCTGGAAGCGCACCCAGATGTCGGCCTGCACGTACTCCATCATGTGGCCCACATGGAAGCGGGCGTTGGCGTAGGGCAGGGCGGTGGTGACGAAGAGGCGGCGCTTTGTTGTCATGGGATCCTCGCAGGGCCTGAAAGTTTAAGGGGCGCTCGATGCAAGCACCGGCGCCCCTGAGTGTGAGTCAAGGGGCGTCAGCCGGTCGGCATCCCGTCTTCGGAGGCGGGGTCGGGCTTGGGCAGCTCGGTGGCGAGCACCTTGTCGATGCGCTTGCCGTCCATGTCCATCACCTCGAACTTCCAGCCACCCCATTCGCAGGTGTCGGCCGTCTTGGGAATGCGACCCAGCAGCATCATGATCATGCCGGCCAGGGTGTGGAAGCTCTCTCCGTCGCCCTCGGGCAGGTCGTCGAGCTTCAGGGCATCGGTCAGTTCGTGCACGGAGATGGTGCCATCCAGCAGCCAGCTGCCGTCCTCACGCTTGACCGCTGCGGTTTCGTCCTCGGGTTCGCTGGGCAGCTCGCCGAGGATGGCGTCCACCACATCCTTGAGCGTGACCAGACCCTGCACCTCGCCGTATTCATCCACCACCAGCGCCACCTGCACGCGGGCGTTGCGGAAGTTCTCGATCAGCTCGGTGCCGGTCAGGGTCTCGGGTACGTAGAGCGCCGGTGCGAGGCCGGCGGTGATGTCCAGGGGCTTGCCGGCCAGCAGCTGCGCGAGGAGGTCCTTGACGCTGGCCAGACCGAGCACTTCGTCAAAGCTGCCCTTGAGCACCGGGAAGCGGCTGAAGCTGGCCTCCTCGATCTTCTTGCGCGTGACCTCGGGGGCGTCCTCGACATCGAGAAAGACGATGTCGCTGCGCGGGATCATCAGGCTGGTGAGCTTGCGCTCGTCCAGGCGGAACACGTTGCGCACCATCTGCTGCTCGGCGGCCTCGAACACGCCGGCATCCGCACCCTGCTCCATCAGCACGTGGATTTCTTCCTCGGTGACGGGCGGAGCAGCGTTGGCGCGTACCCCCATGATGCGCAGCACGCCTTCCGTACAGAAGGACAGCAGCTTCACGAAGGGCGTCGTGGCCCAGGCCAGGGCCTTCATCGGCACGGCCATCACGCGCGCAATCGCCTCGGGGTACATCTGGCCGATGCGCTTGGGCACGAGCTCGCCGAAGATCAGCGAGAAGAAGGTGATGCACACCACCACGAAGAACAGCGAGGTCTGGTGCGCAAAGGGCTCGACCACCGGGAAGTGGCCGATCAGCCACTTGGCGATCGGATCGGCCAGGGCGTTCTCGCCGACGATGCCGAGCATGATGCTGATCAGCGTGATGCCGATCTGCACCGTGGACAGCATGCGCGTGGGGTTTTCCTGGAGCACCAGGGCCTGGGCGGCGCCGGCGTCGCCTTCGTCGGCCAGTTGCTGCAGCCGCGCCTTGCGCGAGGCCACCATGGCGATCTCGCTCATGGCAAACAGGCCGTTGGCAAAGATCAGCCCGACAAGAAGAATGATTTCCATGGACATGCCGAGCGGCTTGTGGCCTGCACTGAGGCGCGGCTGCATCGGCAAGAGTTGAACGGGACGGGAAGCATAGCGTTTTTGCCGGTCCGGTCGGAGTCGCTGCGTTGCTAACCTTCGCTGCTGTCAGCCCTCAGCAGAGCCCGCACTCGGCCTCATCCCACAAGCGCGCCTGCGTTGCGATCGCAATTCACAAGGAAATTGATTCAATGGCACTCAATCAGGAGAGCGTGAAGGCCGCCCTGGCCACGGTGATCGACCCCAACACGGGGCGCGACTTCGTGAGCACCAAGTCCGTCAAGAACATCAATGTCGACGGCGAGACGGTGAGCCTGGACATCGAACTCGGCTACCCGGCCGCCAGCCAGATTGCCCCGCTGCGCGACGCCGTGGTGCGCGCGCTCAACGCTGCCGGTGCTGGCACCGTGCGTGCCAATGTGTATTCGCGCGTGATCGCCCACGCCGTGCAGCGCGGCGTGCCGGTCATGCCCAATGTGAAGAACATCATCGCCGTGGCCAGCGGCAAGGGCGGCGTGGGCAAGAGCACCACCGCAGCCAATCTGGCGCTGGCCCTGGCCGCAGAAGGCGCGCGTGTGGGCATGCTCGATGCCGACATCCACGGCCCCAGCCAGACCATGATGCTCAATGTCTCCGGCAAGCCCGAGACGCAGGACGGCAAGCTCATGGAGCCCAAGGAGAACTACGGGCTGCAGATCATCTCCGTGGGCCTGCTGGTGGACCAGGACACGCCCATGGTGCTGCGTGGCCCCATCATCTCCGGCTACCTCACCGAACTGCTGGAAAAGACCAACTGGAAGGACCTCGACTACCTGATCATCGACATGCCCCCGGGCACGGGCGACATCCAGCTCACACTCTCGCAGAAGGTGCCCGTGACCGGTGCGGTGATCGTCACGACGCCGCAGGACATTGCGCTGCTGGACGCGCGCCGCGGCGTGAAGATGTTCGAGAAGGTCGGCATTCCCATCCTCGGCGTGGTGGAGAACATGGCGGT
>DASSQC010000050.1:0-2573 GCA_035702705.1 Burkholderiaceae bacterium
GGTGCGTCGCTCGCCAGGCCGGCCAGCAGGTCGCCGCCGCCTTCGTCGTCATCGTCGGCATAGCGGCTCACGGTCTGCGGCTCGGCGTCGCGCCGGCGCAGGCTGTCGATGGCGCGGTTGCGCGCGATGCTGGCCAGCCAGGTCATGGGCTGGGCCAGACTGGCGTTGAAGCTCTGCGCGGCGCGCCACACATTCACGTACACCTCCTGCAGCACGTCTTCGGCGGCGTCGCGCTCGCGCACGATGCGCAGCACCACGCCCAGCAGCGGGCTGCTGGTGAGCTCATACAGGCGGGCAAAGGCCTTGCGGTCACTCAAGGCAGTGCGGGCGAGCAGATCGGCCAGTTCGTGGCTCTTCTGGGTCCAGTCCGTGGCCGGCTGGGGGCTGGGGGATGCGGGCATGGGCGGATTCTATGGACGGGAAGGGATGAACGGCAGCGCAGTGCCACCCTGCCCTCTACGCGGGCCGGGCCGGATTGGATGCAGCGCAACCGATGCCGCGCGCCGGGTGAGCTGCGTTGTCCTACATACAATCCACCCACGATGAACGACCGCGCCCCCACCGCCGCCCCAGACGCCAGCGTCTCCCTGTCCGGGCGCCGCCCGCAGCGTGAGTTTGTGCTCACCCTGAGCTGCCCGGACGCCAAGGGCATTGTGTATGCCGTCTCGGGCCTGCTGTTCCAGGCGGGCTGCAACATCATTGATTCCCAGCAGTTTGGCGATGTGCAGAGCGAGGACGGCACCGGCCTGTTCTTCATGCGCGTGCACTTCGAGGCGCCCGAGCACCTGGCCAGCATCCAGACCCTGGACACGCTCTTCAGAAGCGTGCGCGACCAGTTCCGCATGCAGGCCACCTTTCACAGCCTGGCCGCGCCCACGCGCGTGCTGCTGCTGGTGAGCAAGCAGGGCCACTGCCTGAACGATCTGCTGTTTCGCTGGAAGACGGGCAACCTGGGCGGCCCGCAGGGCGTGGAGGTGAGCGCCATCGTCTCCAACCACCCGGACTTTGCGGACCTGGCTGCCAGCTACGGCCTGCCCTTTCACCACCTGCCGCTGGGGGCTGACACAAAAGCGGGTGCAAGCGTGGAAGCCAAGCGCGCCCAGGAGCAGCGCATCGAGGCGCTGATGGCCGAGCACCGCGTGGAGCTGGTGGTGCTGGCGCGCTACATGCAGATTCTGTCGCCCGAGTTCTGCGCCACGCTCGCGGGCCGCGCCATCAACATCCACCACAGTTTTCTGCCCAGCTTCAAGGGTGCGCGGCCCTATGCCCAGGCCCATGCGCGCGGCGTGAAGATGATCGGCGCCACCGCCCACTACGTCACGGGCGATCTGGACGAAGGCCCGATCATCGAGCAGGATGTGGAGCGCGTGGACCACAGCCTCTCGCCCGAGGACCTCGCCGCCATTGGCCGGGACGTCGAATGCCGCGTGCTGGCCCGCGCCGTGCGCTGGCATACCGAACACCGCGTGCTGCTCAACGGGCAGCGCACCATCATCTTCCGCTGACAGGACACTCGACCATCATGAGTCGCCCGCCCGGCAACCTCTTCACCACCGCCCTGGACGTTGAAAACGCCTTCTACGAAGCGCTCGAGCGCAGCGACGTGGACGCCCTCATGGCCCTGTGGGCCGACGACGAGGAGATCGTCTGCATCCACCCCGGCGGCCCGCGCCTGGTGGGCTTCGAGGCGGTGCGCGCCGCCTGGCAGGAAGTGCTGGGCAACGGCAGCCTGAGCATCCACGTGGTCAGCCGCACCGTGATGGCCAATCTGTCCAGCGCCGTGCACCACGTGATCGAGCAGGTGGAGGTGCAGGTCCGCGGCGAGATCCAGCGCGTGAACGTCGCCGCCACCAACGTCTTCTTCAAGACCCCCACCGGCTGGAAACTCGTCGCCCACCACGCCAGCCCGGCGGGTGAGGATGTAGACGAGGATGTGCAGCAGCGGCCGGCGAGCCGGGCCTTGCATTGAGCACATTGCCGCGTCTTTGCACCGACTGAGCGGTGAGCGACGGCGCTACGCCTTCTGTCATGGCGGCCTATACGCCCTGTAGGGTGTCACTGGCGTTGTTCGGCTGTGACTACGGGTGGCTTGAAAGCTGCTTCCCGCCTGTCTCATGCGGCTTTCCAGTCACTTTGCCTTGAAGATCAGCCCCCAGAGCCATTCTTGATGCCCGCATGTCCCACCGCACCCAACCCCTGAACCGCCCCCTGCGCCTGAGCGACCCCGCTGCGCCCTGGTGGCTGCCGGGCGGGCATGCGCAGACCATCTGGCCGGCGCTGTTTTCGCCTGCGCCCACCCTGGCCCTGCGGCGCGAGCGCTGGGAGTGGAACGATGGCGACTTTGTGGATGCCGACTGGGTGCAGCCCGAGCCGCGCGAGACCTGGGCGCCGGTGCTGGTGATCTTTCACGGGCTGGAGGGCTCGTCCAAAAGCCACTATGCCCGCGCCATTGCCCGCGCTGCCACCGATGCCGGCCTGCGCGTGGTGATCGTGCACTTTCGCGGCTGCAGCGGCGAACCCAACCGCCTGGCGCGGGCCTACCACTCGGGCGACGCCGACGAGATCGAGCGCGT
>DASSQC010000051.1:0-2517 GCA_035702705.1 Burkholderiaceae bacterium
GCACATGGCCTACATCAACAGCCAGCGCGCGCGTGAGCGCAGCCGCGATTTCCCGCTGGGCCGCTACACCGAGGAGATGAGCTACGAGGCCATGTGGCAGCAGTGGCTCAATGGCGACGACCAGCTGCGGGCCCGCGTGGCCTTTGCGCTGCTGCAGATCCTGGTGATCAGCAACGTCTCGCCCGAACTGCGCGCCGAATCCATGTCCAGCTACATGGACATGATGAACAAGAACGCCTTCGGCAACTTCCGCCAGCTCCTGGAGGACGTGACCCTGCATCCGGCGATGGGTTACTACCTCAACATGATCCAGAGCGAGAAGGAAAACACCGCCAAGGGCACCTATCCCAACGAGAACTACGCCCGCGAGATCCTGCAGCTGTTCTCCATCGGCCTGGTCAAGCTCAACCAAGACGGCTCCATGAAGCTGGATGCCAACGGCCTGCCGCAACCCACGTACGACGAGGCCGTCGTCAAGGGCTTTGCGCGCGCCTTCACCGGCTGGACCTTTGCCAACGCCGGCACCAACTTCTACATGGGCGAGAACGAGGGCGACTGGACCCAGCCGATGAAGGCCTTCCCGAGCAAGCATGAGGCGGGCGACAAGCAGCTGCTCGACGGCTATGTGCTCAAGGGCAGCACCTCGCCCGAGGCGAGCATGAAGACCGCGCTGGACCAGATCTTTGCCCACCCCAATGTCGGCCCCTTCATCAGCCGCCAGCTGATCCAGCGTCTGGTGACGAGCAATCCGAGCCCGGGCTACATCAGCCGCGTGGCCGGCGTGTTCAACGACAACGGCAGCGGCGTGCGTGGTGACCTCAAGGCCGTGGTGCGCGCCATCCTGATCGACGCCGAGGCGCGCGACCCGAGCGTGAGTGCCTCCGAGACCTTCGGCAAGCAGCGTGAACCGGTGATCCGCTTTGCCAACTTCCTGCGCGCCACCGGCGCCAAGAGCAAGAGCGGCATCAACCAGATCCACTATCTGGACAGCTCGGACAACGGCCTGGGCCAGAGCCCCCTGCTCTCGCCCACGGTGTTCAACTTCTTCAGCCCGAGCTATGCCGCACCCGGCCCGATCGCCGACCGCGGCCTGACCTCGCCGGAGTTCCAGATCACCACCGAGACCTCGGTGGTGGGCAGCCTGAACTTCTTTGCCAGCCTGTTCAACAGCGGCGGCTACGGCAGCGGCGACCACCGCCTGGTGATGGACTACTCGGGCCTGCGCAATCTGGCCGGCGATGCCAACGCCCTGGCCGAGCATCTGAACAAGCTGTTCTACCTGGGCGCGATGACGCCGGAAACGCGCGCCACGCTCACCACAGCCATCAACGGCATCGATGCCAACAACCGGGACGCGCGGGTCAAGGCCGCGCTGATCCTGACGGCGATTGCGCCGGACTTCGTGATCCAGAAATAAGGGGCCCATCATGGAACGCAGAGACTTCTTGAAGGGCATGGGCAGCGTCGGCATCGGCGCCGCGGGGCTGGGCGCATGGTCCGATCTGGTGTCGCAGGCGCATGCCGCCACGGGCGAGGACTACAAGGCCATCGTGTGCCTGTTCATGTTCGGCGGCAACGACTCGAACAACATGGTCATTCCCTACGACGATGCGCGCTACGCCAAGTACGCCACCGATCGCCGGGCAATCGCCATCCCCAAGGCGCAGGCCCTGCCGCTGACCATCAACGGCGCTACCGACTACGCCCTGCACCCCAACATGACGGGCCTGCAGAACCTGTTCAACACCGGCAAGGCCGCCATCGTCGCCAACGTGGGCCCGCTGTTCGAGCCGATCACGCGCGCCCAGTGGCAGGCCGGCCAGGGCCGCCGCCCGGAGAACCTGTTCTCGCACAGCGACCAGCAGCTCCAGTGGCAGACGAGCTCCAGCATGATGGCCACGCGCAGCGGCTGGGCCGGGCGGATTGCCGACATGATCGCTGCCAACAACGGCGCCAATGCCGGCTACACGGCCCTGTCCCTGTCGGGCAACACGCCCTTCCTGACCGGCGACCGCTTCCAGCCCTACAAGGTCTCGGCCAGCGGCAACTTCGGCTTCGACTTCTACAACCCCAGCGGCAACGACCCGCTGTCCCGCGCCATCACGGCCACGCTGACGCGCCAGAGCAAGCATCTGTTCGAGCAGCAGTGGACCCGCACGGTGACGCGCTCGATCGACAACCAGCGCATCCTGACCTCGGCCCTGAAGAGCAGCACCCTCACCACGCCCTTCCCCAATACCGGGCTGGCCACGCAGCTCTCCATGGTGGCCAAGCTGATTGCCGCACGCACGCAGCTCGGCCTGAAGCGCCAGGCCTTCTTCGTGTCGATCGGCGGCTTCGACACGCATGGCAGCGACCACTACAACAGCCACGGCAACAGCATGGGCCAGGTGAGCGCGGCCATCACCGCCTTCACCAACGCCATGACGGAGCTGAACCTGTCGGAGAACGTGACCCTGTTCACGGCCAGCGACTTCTGCCGCACCTACCGGCCCAACGGCGACAACGGCACCGACC
>DASSQC010000052.1:0-10442 GCA_035702705.1 Burkholderiaceae bacterium
CATGCTCAAAGCCCCGATCTACATGGACTACAGCGCCACCACGCCGGTGGATCCGCGCGTGGTCGAGAAGATGCTGCCCTACCTGACAGGACAATTCGGCAACCCGGCTTCACGCAGTCACAGCTACGGCTGGGAAGCCGAGAAGGGTGTGGAAGAAGCGCGAGAGCATGTCGCCGCGCTGGTCAATGCCGATCCCCGCGAAATTGTCTGGACCAGTGGCGCCACGGAAGGCAACAACCTCGCCATCAAGGGCGCGGCGCAGTTCTACAAGGACAAGGGCCGCCACATCATCACGGTCAAGACCGAGCACAAGGCCGTGCTTGACACCTTCCGCGATCTGGAGCGGCACGGCTTTGAGGCGACATATCTTCAGCCGCAGGAGAACGGCCTGATCACGCTCGACCAGCTGCGTGCAGCCATTCGCCCGGACACGATCCTCGTATCCGTCATGTTCGTGAACAACGAGATCGGCGTGATCCAGGACATCCCTGGCATCGGCGAAATCTGCCGTGAAAAGGGCATCATCTTTCATTGCGACGCCGCCCAGGCCACCGGCAAGGTCGAAATTGATCTGGAGAAAATGAAGGTCGATCTCATGACCTTCACGGCACACAAGACCTACGGGCCCAAGGGCATCGGCGCGCTGTACGTGCGCCGCAAGCCGCGCGTTCGCCTCGAGGCGCAGATGCATGGCGGCGGTCACGAGCGCGGCCTGCGGTCTGGCACGCTTGCATCGCACCAGATCGTCGGCATGGGTGAGGCGTTTCGTCTCGCGAAGCTCGAGATGGGTACGGAGATTGAGCGGGTACGCATGCTGCGCGACCGCCTCGTCAAGGGGCTGTCGCAGATCGAGGAAACCTATGTCAACGGCGACCTGGAACATCGCGTACCGCACAACCTGAACATGAGCTTCAACTTCGTCGAGGGCGAGTCGCTCATCATGGCGATCAAGGACATCGCCGTGTCGTCGGGCTCGGCCTGTACCTCGGCCAGCCTCGAGCCGAGCTATGTCTTGCGTGCCTTGGGGCGCAGCGACGAGCTGGCCCACTCATCCATTCGGTTCACCATCGGCCGCTTCACCACGGAAGAGGACGTGGACTTCGCCATCAATCTGCTCAAGAGCAAAATTGCCAAGCTGCGTGATCTGTCTCCGCTCTGGGAGATGCACAAGGATGGCATTGATCTGAACACCGTGCAGTGGGCTGCCCACTGAGCCAACAGAAGCATTCGGAGATTCAATATGGCCTACAGCGAAAAAGTCATTGATCACTACGAGAACCCGCGCAATGTCGGCTCCTTCGACAAGGGCGACGACAGTGTGGGTACAGGCATGGTGGGCGCCCCGGCCTGCGGCGACGTGATGAAGCTGCAGATCAAGGTCAATCCGACGACGGGTCTGATCGAGGATGCCAAGTTCAAGACCTACGGTTGCGGCTCGGCCATCGCGTCGTCCTCGCTGATCACCGAGTGGGTCAAGGGCAAGAGCCTGGATCAGGCGCTCGAGATCAAGAACACGCAGATCGCTGAAGAACTGGCTCTGCCGCCAGTGAAGATCCACTGTTCCATCCTGGCCGAGGACGCCATCAAGGCCGCAGTACAGGATTACAAGGCCAAGCACGGCGAAGGCGCCGCGGCGGCCGAGCAGAAGCAGGCGGCCTGACATGACTGAGGTCCTTGAGGCGCCCGCTGCAGTCACGCTTTCCGAGCGCGCTGCGGCACACGTGCAGAAGTTTCTGGCCAAGCGCGGCAAGGGGGTGGGTCTGCGCCTGGGCGTCCGCACCACCGGTTGCTCGGGCATGGCCTACAAGCTGGAGTTCGTGGACGAGGCTTCGGGCGAAGACACGCGCTTCGAGTCCCACGGTGTGGCCATCTTCGTGGACCCGAAGAGCCTGCCGTATCTGCAGGGCATGGAGCTGGACTACACGCGCGAAGGGCTGAACGAGGGCTTCAAGTTCAACAACCCGAACGAAAAGGACCGTTGCGGCTGCGGAGAATCCTTCCGCGTCTGAAGCGGTCTGGTCACGGCGCCCGCACCACTCCGGCTGCGGGCGTTTTGTTTTCCGAAGGCTCTCCTTGAACGCTGCTCCGTCCGACCTCAACGACTTCTTTGCCCTGTTCGGCCTGCCGCGCAGGTTCGAGCTCGATATCGCGCAGCTGGAGTCCGCGTATCGCGAGGTGCAGGGCCGCGTGCACCCGGATCGCCACGCGGCTGCGGGCGACGCGCAGCAGCGCGTGGCCATGCAGTGGGCTACGGCAGCAAACGAGGGCTACAAGACGCTCAAGCATCCGACCAGGCGCGCGCAGTACCTGCTCAAGCTTGCCGGGGTGGATGTGCAGGCCGAATCCAACACTGCCATGCCCGCTGCATTTCTCATGCAGCAGATGGAGTGGCGCGAGGCGCTGGATGAGGCACGTGCGAGTCTCGATCGCTCCGCGCTTGAGGCGCTCGATGATCACGTGCGCTCTGCCCATGCGAGCGAAATTGGGCGACTCGCCGATCTGATCGATACGGCCCGAGACCTCCAGGCCGCTGCAGGCAGCGTGAGAAAATTGATGTTCATCGACAAGTTCCGTGCGGAGGTGGCCGAGTCGCTCGATCACCTGGACAGCTGAGCGGCGCCGCGCGCAACTTGCAAACAAGAAGAACCGAGCTCCAAGACGCCCATGGCCCTCCTGCAAATTGCCGAACCCGGCGAATCCACGGCCCCGCACCAGCACCGGCTGGCGATTGGCATCGACCTGGGCACGACCAATTCCCTCGTTGCCACCGTGCGCAGTGGCGTGGCCGAGGTGCTGCCTGACAGCGCAGGCCGGCCGCTGTTGCCCAGCGTGGTGCATTACGGCGCACAAGGTGCGGATCTGGTCGGGCATGAGGCGCTTGCGCGTGCCTCTCAGGATCCGCACAACACCATCATTTCGGCCAAGCGCTTCATGGGGCGCGGTCTGGCCGATGCCCTGGCGTCCAGGGCGCCTTACGAATTTGTGGACGCCCCCGGCATGGTCAAGCTGCGCACGGTGGCTGGCGAAAAGAGCCCGGTGGAGGTGAGTGCCGAGATCCTGCGTACATTGCGCGAGCGTGCCGAGCAGGCATTGGGCGGCGAGCTGGTGGGCGCCGTGATCACCGTGCCGGCCTACTTTGATGATGCGCAGCGCCAGGCCACCAAGGACGCGGCACGGCTGGCGGGCCTGAATGTGCTGCGCCTGCTCAATGAGCCGACTGCGGCTGCCGTGGCTTACGGGCTGGACAACGCGGCCGAGGGCATCTACGCCATCTACGACCTGGGCGGCGGCACCTTCGACATCTCGATCCTGAAGCTCTCGCGCGGTGTGTTCGAGGTGCTCGCCACGGGCGGCGACTCCGCCCTGGGCGGGGATGACTTCGATCGTGCGATCTTCGACTGGGTCTGTGCGCAGGTCTCGGTGGATCAGCTCTCGCCGCAGGCCACCCGGGCGCTGCTCATGGCCTGCCGCCAGGCCAAGGAATCGCTCTCGACGCAGACGCGTGCCTTCGTGCCGATCCGCAAGCCCGATGGCTCGGTGGCCGAGGTCGCCATCGACCGCGAGACCTTCGAGACCATCACGCAATTGCTGGTGACCAAGACCATCACGCCGGTGCGCAAGGCCCTGCGCGATGCCGAACTGCGCATTGAGGACGTGAAGGGCGTGGTGCTGGTGGGTGGTGCGACGCGCATGCCGCTGGTGCGCCGCGCCGTGGAAAGCTTCTTCAAGCAGCCTGCGCTGTCGAACATCGATCCCGATGAGGTTGTGGCGGTGGGCGCAGCCATCCAGGCCAATGTGCTCGCAGGCAACAAGACCGCGCAGGACGACTGGCTGCTGCTGGACGTGATCCCGCTGTCGCTCGGTCTGGAGACCATGGGTGGCCTGGCCGAGAAGGTCATCCCGCGCAACAGCACCATTCCCTGCGCCATGGCGCAGGACTTCACCACCTTCAAGGACGGCCAGACGGCCATGGCCATTCATGTGGTCCAGGGCGAACGCGAACTGGTGAGCGATTGCCGCAGCCTGGCGCGCTTCGAGCTGCGCGGCATTCCGCCCATGGCTGCGGGTGCGGCGCGCATCCGCGTGACCTTCCAGGTGGATGCAGACGGCCTGCTGAACGTGACCGCGCGCGAGCAGACCAGCGGCGTCGAGGCCCAGATCCAGGTCAAGCCGAGCTACGGCCTGGCGGATGACGAGATCGCCCGCATGCTGTCCGAGAGCTTCAGTACGGCCGAGGCCGACATGGCTGCACGCATGCTGGCCGAGCAGCAGGTCGAGGCAGACCGCATCATCGAAGCCACCCAAACCGCACTGGCCGCCGATGCTGAATTGCTCAGCGAGGCCGAGCAGCAGACTGTGCAGGCGCAGCTCGACAGTGTTCGCGCTGCCCGCACCGGGCGCGATGCCGACGCCATCAAGCAGGCCGTGGACGCGCTGGCCAAGGCCACCGAGGAATTTGCGGCGCGCCGCATGAATGCCGCAGTCAAGCGCGCGCTCGAAGGCCGCCGCCTGGACGAGATTGCCTGAGCCACAGACCATCCAGCAGGCCCGCCAGCCTGCGTCACTCCGCATTCCATGACCACCATCACCATCCTGCCGCACCCCGAATACGCGCCCGAGGGCAAGACCATCGAGGCGCAGCGCGGCTTGTCGATCTGCAAGAACCTGCTCGCCGCCGGCGTGGAGATCGAGCACGCCTGCGAGATGGTCTGTGCCTGCACCACCTGCCACATCATCGTGCGCAAGGGTTTCGATTCGCTCAACGAGCCCACCGACATGGAAGAGGACATGCTCGACAAGGCCTGGGGCCTGTCGGCACAGTCGCGCCTGTCGTGTCAGGCGAAGGTGGGCGTCGAGGATCTGACCATCGAGATCCCCAAGTACACGATCAACCATGCCAAGGAAGGGCACTAGGGCGGTGGACTGCGACGCGCAGGCCCGAAGTGCTTCCCGCAGTATCCATGCGGGTTTTCAGCCAAAATGCCTTGAAGAACCGCATGGATACTGCGAGACCGGTTTCCGGTTCTTCTGTTTCGGAGAGCTTGCATGAAGTGGACCGACATCCAGGACATCGCGATTGCGCTGACCGAGGCGCATCCGGACATTGACCCCAAGACCATCCGCTTCACGGACCTGCACAGGTGGGTGATGGCGCTGCCCGGCTTTGACGACGACGCCAACCGTTCCGGCGAGAAGATTCTCGAGGCCATCCAGCAGGCCTGGATGGATGAGGTCTGAATGAACCGCTTCGATCCGCCCTCTGCCGAATCGATCGCCGCCGATGTGGCCCGCGCGCTGGCCGAGGATGTGGGCGGGGGCGACCTCACTGCCGGCCTCGTTCCGGCGCAAGCCCGCGCCCGTGCCACCGTCATCAGCCGCGAGGCGGCCGTGCTCTGCGGGCGGCCGTGGTTCGACGCCGTCATGCGTGCCGTGGACCCGCACCTGGTGCCGCAGTGGCAGGTGGAGGAGGGCGCGCTCATGCAGCCCAATCAGACCATCGTCACGATCGAAGGCGCGGCGCGCAGCCTGCTCACGGCCGAACGCACGGCGCTGAACTTCCTGCAGTTGCTGTCCGGCACGGCCACCGCCACTTCGGCCTACGTGCAGGCTGTGGCGGGTACGCAGTGCAAGATCGTGGACTCGCGCAAGACCCTGCCCGGTCTGCGGCTGGCGCAGAAGTACGCGGTCCGCGTGGGCGGCGGCACCAATCACCGCATCGGCCTGTACGACGGCATCCTGATCAAGGAAAACCACATTGCCACCGCAGGCGGTGTGACGGCTGCGCTGCAAGCGGCTCAGGCCGCGATCGCCGCGGGCGCCCGTCCGGCGCTGTTGCAGATCGAGGTGGAGACACTCGACCAGCTGCGCGAGGCACTGGCCGCAGGCGCGAGGCTCATCATGCTGGACAACATGGACCACGCGCGCATCCGCGAGGCGGTGGCCATCAATGCCGAACATGCGGCGGGTCGGGCTGCGCTGGAGGTGTCCGGCAATGTGACGCTCGACACCGTGCGTGGCTATGCTGAACTGGGCGTGGACCGCATCAGCATCGGTTCGCTGACCAAGCATGTCCGCGCCACCGACTTTTCCATGCGCATGGTGCATCTATGAACACCGCAAGCGAAGAACGTAAGGTCATCGACTTCGATCTGCCCCGATTCGGCAAGATCAGCACCGCCCATGCCTGGGCCAGCGTGCCCAACGAGCCCAGCCAGGCCGAGCGCGCCGAGCTCAAGGCCGCCATCGCCGCCGAACTGAAGGCCCGCGATGCCGTCCTCGTGGCGCACTACTACGTTCACCCCGATCTGCAGGATCTCGCCGAGGACACCGGCGGCATCGTCAGTGACTCGCTGGAGATGGCCCGCTTCGGCCGCGACCATCCGGCCAAGACCCTGGTGGTGGCCGGCGTGCGCTTCATGGGCGAAACCGCCAAGATCCTCAGCCCGGACAAGCGCGTGCTGGTGCCCGAGATGGAAGCCAACTGCTCGCTGGACCTGGGCTGCCCGATCGAGGACTTTGCCGCCTTCTGTGACCAGCACCCGGACCGCACCGTGGTGGTCTATGCCAACACAAGCGCCGCCGTGAAGGCGCGTGCCGACTGGATGGTGACCTCATCGATTGCCCTGCCCATCGTGCGGCACCTGAAAGAGCAGGGCAAGAAGATCCTGTGGGCGCCGGACCGTCACCTGGGCGGCTACATCGCCGAACAGACGGGCGCAGACATGCTCATGTGGCAGGGCAGCTGCATCGTGCACGACGAGTTCAAGGGCTTCGAGCTGGCCGAACTCAAGAAGCAGCACCCCAAGGCCAAGGTGCTGGTGCACCCGGAGTCTCCGCGCGAGGTGGTGGCCATGGCCGATGTGGTCGGCTCCACCAGCCAGATCCTCAAGGGCGCGCGCGAGCTGGACGCCACGGAGTTCATCGTCGCCACCGACAACGGCATGATGCACAAGCTGCGCACCCAGAACCCCGGCAAGGTCTTCATCGAAGCCCCCACCAGCGGCAAGAGCGCCACCTGCAAGAGCTGCGCCCACTGCCCCTGGATGGCCATGAACGGCCTGCGCAACACGCTGGCCGTGCTCAGAAGCGGCGCAAACGAGATCCACATCGACCCCGCCATTGCGAAGCGCGCCAAGCTGCCGATCGACCGCATGCTGGACTTTGCGGTCAAGGCAGGCATCACCGCGTCACGCGGGGCGGCCGCCGTGTCTTCGGCGCAGACGGGTGGGATCGGGCCGGCCTGAACAGGCTCTGCCAGCCCGGTACGCGACTACTTGGGAATTGCAATCGTCGGCAAGGCCTTCGGCGCAGTTCCGGGATAGTCCACGCTGAAGTGCAGGCCGCGGCTTTCGCGGCGTTCCAGGGCGCAGCGCACGATGAGGTCGGCGCAGTCCACCAGGTTGCGCAGCTCCAGCAGGTCGCGTGTCACGCGGAAGCTGCCGTAGAACTCGTCGATCTCCTGCCGCAGCAATTCAATGCGGTGCGCCGCGCGCTCCAGGCGCTTGGTGGTGCGCACGATGCCCACGTAGTTCCACATGAAGCGGCGCAGCTCGTCCCAGTTGTTGGTGATGACGACTTCCTCGTCGGCATCGGTCACGCGGCTTTCGTCCCAGTCGGGTACGGCGGCGGTGTCACTGCGTTCGCGGCTGAGAATGTTTTCTGCGGCGGAGCGGCCGAAGACCACGCACTCCAGCAGCGAGTTGGACGCCAGCCGGTTGGCGCCATGAAGGCCGGTGTAGGCGCACTCGCCGATGGCATAGAGGTTGGTGATGTCGGTGCGGCCCGCCAGATCCGTGACCACGCCGCCGCAGGTGTAGTGCGCGGCGGGCACCACCGGAATGGGCTGCGTGGTCATGTCGATGCCGAAGGAGAGCAGCTTGGCGTGGATGGTGGGAAAGTGCGCCTTGATGAAGTCTGCGCCCTTGTGCGTGATGTCCAGATGCACATAGTCCAGGCCGCGCTTCTTGATTTCATAGTCGATGGCGCGGGCCACGATGTCGCGCGGCGCCAGCTCGGCACGGTCATCGTGCTCGGGCATGAAGCGGTGGCCGTTCTGCCAGGGCTCGCCGTTCTTGGGCGGGATGCGCAGGATGCCGCCTTCACCCCGCACCGCCTCGGTGATCAGGAAGCTCTTGGCCGCCGGGTGGAACAGGCAGGTCGGGTGGAACTGCATGAACTCCATATTGGCCACGCGGCAGCCTGCACGCCAGGCCATGGCAATGCCGTCGCCCGTTGAGGAGTCCGGGTTGGTGGTGAACAGATACACCTTGCCGGCACCGCCGGTGGCCAGCACCGTCTGTGAGGCGCGCAGGGCGCTCACTTCACCGGTCTTGATGTTCAGCGCATAGGCGCCGTGGCAGCTGCGCGCCTCGGCGCGGCTCAGATTGCCGCGCAGCCGGGCCACATGCTTGCCCGTGATGAGATCCACGGCGATGTGGTGTTCCAGCACGGTGATGTTGGGGTGCTGGGCGGCCAGCTCGGTCAGGCGCTTCTGGATGGCGTGGCCCGTGGCATCGGCCGCGTGCACGATGCGGCGGTAGCTGTGGCCGCCCTCGCGGGTGAGGTGCAGCTCGTCGTTCTCGGTGGTGAATTCCACGCCCTGGTCCACCAGCCACTGGATGGCGCTCTGGCCGTTGTCCACCACAAAGCGCACGGCGTCGCGGTCGCTCAACTGCGCGCCGGCCACCATGGTGTCCTCGAAGTGGCTGTCGGTGGAGTCTTCCTCGCTCATCACGGCGGCAATGCCGCCCTGGGCCCAGTCGCTTGAGCCGCTGACCAGTTCGCGCTTGGACAGCACGGCCACCTTGCGCTTGGCGGCCAGGGTAAGGGCAGTGGTCAGGCCGGCCAGGCCACTGCCGATGATGAGAACGTCAAACGTGCGCTGCAAGGCGTTGCTCCGGGGCTGCTTCTTGGGAACGCTCATTCTATGGCGGCCGGTATCACGCCCTGCACCGGTCTGTCGCGCTGCGCGGCACTGCCACAGCGTGACATTGCCGCATGGGGAGGCGCCTCACACACTGCGTCCATCTTCAACAGCCCAGATCGGGCGAAAGGCAGACGCTCCATGAGCAACCCCAACGTGATCACCATCGTGCGCCGCGATACCAAGGCCTGGCGCGCCCAGGTCTGGATCTCGTTCTTCCTCGCGGTGGTGCTGTGCGGCACCGGCCTGGCCTACCTGCCGGGTGCCGACATCGACCGTGCGTTCATGATCATGGGCTATGTGTTCTGCCTGGCCGCAGCCTTCTCGCTGGCCAAGTTCATCCGCGACAACGAGAACAAGAAGAGCGACACGCCGATGTGGTCGATGGTGGCCTGGGGCGGCTTTTCTGCCGCGATGGCGCTCACCGGCTGGGGCCTGGCCAACATGAGCATCAACCCGACCTACAAGGCCTTTCTGGGCGTGAGTTGGCTCTTCCTCATTTCGAACGCTTTCACCCTCGCCAAGACCCTGCGCGATGCGCATGAGGCCGAACTGCAGCAGGCCCGTCTCGAGGGCATGCGCCAGCGTGCCGAGTCGCAGTAATTCCGAACCCGTTCAGAAGGAGTGCAGATCATGGGTGTGATGGTTCAATTCAAGCGGGCTGCAGTGGTGCTGGCTCTCAGCGCAGCGCTTTCGCTGCAGGATGTGCGGGCGCACGGCGATCTGTCGGACGCCAGCGCGCTGTCCATGCTGCCGGTGGCGGTGAGCGTGGCGGCGCCAGTGATGATCCTCGCCGGCGGGGTGGCGCTGACCGTGGTGTCCGTCCAGGCCTCGGCGGCGGGCACGGTGATCGTGCTGGAGCGTGCGTCTGACGGCGCCCGCGCCACACTGCGCTTCTCCGGTCGGGTACTCGAAGGCTCGGCAATGGTCGTGGGCAGCGCCATCATGGTGACGGCACTATCCACGGGCTATGTGCTCTCCACCGCAAGTGAGGCCCTTGCCTTTGTGCCCAACGAGATCGGCCGGGCGCTGCTCTACAACGAGCGCATCACCTACTGATGGGGGCCCGCATGCTGAGTCGACTGCTCACCGCTGCCGTGCTCGCCGGCAGCCTGCTCGCCGCGCTGCCCGGTACGGCGCATGCCGGCCGGACCTGCGAAGCCAAGGCCAAGAGTGTGCATGCCATGCGGGAGGGCATGAACCTCGCGGAGCGCACTGCCCAGGCGCTGGACGCCACCGGCGCCCATGTGGTGGTGCTGGCCCGCAGCGGGCAGGATCTGCGCAAATGGGGGCTGCGCTGGTCGCATATCGGGCTGGCCTATCGCAGTGCGCCCGGTCAGCCCTGGCGCGTGGCGCACAAGCTCAATCATTGCGGCACGGACCATGCCGCCTTGTACCGGCAGGGTCTGGGCGAGTTCTTCCTGGATGACCCCTTTGAATACCGCGCCGGCTATGCGGTGCTGCGGCCCGATGTGCAGGCCGCACTGCTGCCCATGCTGCAGGACAACGGCCGCCTGCA
>DASSQC010000053.1:0-5244 GCA_035702705.1 Burkholderiaceae bacterium
AGATGCCGAGAATATGAATGTGCATGGGGAAAGATGGACCGTGTCTGCGCCGCGTGCCTGCGGCAGGATGCGGCATTCTATGGGGGTCCGTTCGACCCTCGGCGGCGCACCGGCTCACTATGATGGGCGCCATGACCGAGACCCTGCAGCAGGCCATTGCCGACGCCGCCGCCCGCCTGATTGCCCAGGAGGGTCTGGACTACCAGGCCGCCAAGAAGAAGGCCGTCAAGCAGATGGGGCTGGCCGGCGAGCGCGTTGACTGGCCGGACAACGACCAGGTCGAGCAGGCCCTGCAGGACTGGTATGCCGAACTCGCCGAGGACGACCCCGAGGCCGAGGCCGAGCGCCAGGACGAGCTGCGACGTCTGCGTGAGCTGGCGCTCACATGGATGGAACGCCTGGCCGACTGGAACCCGGCCCTGACCGGCGCCGTCTGGAACGGCACGGCCAATGAGCATTCGGTCGTGCATCTGGCCCTGTTCACCGACGACGACAAGCTGCTGGAGATCGAGCTCCTGAACCGGGACGTGGGGTACGAGGTGGCCGAACCCGCAGCCCGCCAGGACGAGGCCAGCAGCACCCTCGTGGTGCATGATGAGGACATTCCAGTCATCCTGACGATCTACCCTGCCCGCCTGCAGCACAGCCGCACCAAGTCGGCAGACGGCCGCGCCCTGCGTGGCGACGCCCAGGCCGTCCGTGCGCTGCTGGCCTGATCCATCCAGTCCTACCCCGATTTCCCCTCCTCCACTCACACAAGAAGCCATGAACAAACTGATCCCGATTGCGGTCGGCCTGACCGCGCTGGCCGTGGGCGCCGGCCTGTCCTGGTGGCGTCTGGCGCCCACCGCACCCGTACCGGCCGCAGCCCAGGCGTTTTATGCCGCCCAGTTCAACAACCCCGATGGACAACCTGTGGACCTGAGCCAGTTCAAGGGCAAGCTGACGGTGGTGAATTTCTGGGCCACCTGGTGCGCTCCTTGCGTGGAGGAAATGCCGGAGTTTGAACGGGTCGCCAAGGACACCGCGGCCTCCGGCGTACGCTTTGTGGGCATCGGCATCGATTCACCCTCGAACATTCGTGAATTCCGCCAGAAAGTGGCCGTGACCTATCCTCTGGTGGCTGCGGGCTTCGGTGGCAGCGAGCTGGGCAAGGCCTTTGGAAACCAGAAGGGTGCCCTGCCCTACACCGTGGTTTTGGCGCCAAATGGGCAAATCTTGCATTCAAAACTTGGGCGTTTGCACGAAGAAGAGCTGCGCGGCTGGTTGAAGACGGCCTCGGGCAAATAGTGACGCACTGCTGGGGCACAGGCCGCGGGCAGACATGCGCGCAAGGTTGTTGCTTTGCCGCCAACTTGGAATTTCGAGGACTTCGCCTAAACTGCGAACTCGCCGGTCGTTCGGAGTCTGCAAATTCATCGAACTGCCGGCATCTTTATTGCAAGCTCGCTGAACGTGCATAAATCACATTCCTCCTTGAGCGCAAGCGCCTGATACATGCAGCGCCGGATCTGCAATCCAGCGCACGCTCAGGCACCGAACCGACGCGGCGCTCACCGCCCGTCCCACCGTCCTTCGATTTCCCCCTGAACCATGGACCTGAGAAAACTCAAGACCCTGATTGATCTCGTCGCCGAATCGGCCATCACCGAACTGGAAGTGACCGAGGGCGAAGGCAAGGTTCGCATCGTCAAGGCACCGGCTGGCGTGGCCGCCGCGCCCGTCGTCATGGCGGCCGCACCGCAGGTCGCGGCGCTGCCGGCCGCTGCCACAGCACCCGCACAGGCCGCCGCACCCGCCGCGCCTGCGGCCGAGGCCGAGCCCCAGGGCCATGTGGTGAAGTCGCCCATGGTCGGCACCTTCTACCGCGCCGCAGCACCCGGCAAGCCCGCCTTCGTCGAGGTCGGCGCCAGCGTCACCGCCGGCCAGACGGTCTGCATCATCGAGGCCATGAAGCTTCTCAACGAGATCGAGGCCGGCGCCGACGGCGTGATCAAGAAGATCCTGGTCGAGAACGGCCAGCCGGTCGAGTACGGCCAACCCCTGTTCATCATCGGCTGAAACCCAGCCGTAGCGGCCGCATGCCCGCACACGCGGCAGCGGCCGACTGACAACGAGCCCGCACCCGCATGTTTGAAAAAGTCCTGATCGCCAATCGCGGCGAAATCGCTCTGCGCATTCAGCGCGCCTGCCGCGAGATGGGCATCCGTACCGTGGTCGTGCACTCCGAGGCCGACACCGATGCCAAGTACGTACGCCTGGCCGACGAGTCCGTCTGCATCGGCCCCGCCCCCTCGCGAGACAGCTACCTGAACATGGCGGCCATCATCTCGGCCGCCGAAGTGACCGATGCCGAGGCCATCCACCCCGGTTACGGCTTCCTGTCGGAGAACGCCGACTTCTGCGAGCGCGTGGAAAAGAGCGGCTTCGTGTTCATCGGCCCGCGTGCCGAGAACATCCGCACCATGGGCGACAAGGTCAGCGCGAAGGATGCGATGAAGAAGGCGGGCGTGCCCACGGTGCCCGGCTCCGAAGGCGCGCTGCCTGAAGACCCCAAGGAGATCGTGCGCATTGCACGGGCAGTCGGCTACCCGGTGATCATCAAGGCCGCCGGCGGTGGCGGCGGCCGCGGCATGCGCGTGGTGCACACCGAGGCCGCCCTGGTGAACGCGGTGAACACCACCCGCGCCGAAGCGCAGGCCGCCTTCAACAACCCGACCGTCTACATGGAGAAGTTCCTGGAGAACCCTCGGCACATCGAGATCCAGGTACTGGCCGACCAGTTCAAGAACGCGATCTGGCTGGGCGAGCGCGACTGCTCCATGCAGCGCCGTCACCAGAAGGTGCTGGAGGAGGCGCCGGCGCCGGGCATCAACCGCCGCCTGATCGACAAGATCGGCGACCGCTGCGCCGAGGCCTGCCGCAAGATCAACTACCGCGGCGCCGGCACCTTCGAGTTCCTGTACGAGGACGGCGAGTTCTACTTCATCGAGATGAATACGCGCGTGCAGGTGGAGCATCCGGTCACGGAACTGATCACCGGCGTGGACATCGTTCAGGAGCAGATCCGCATCGCTGCAGGCGAAAAGCTGCGTCTGCGCCAGCGTGACATCGAGCTCAAGGGCCACGCGATCGAATGCCGGATCAACGCTGAGGACCCGTTCAAGTTCACGCCCAGCCCCGGCAAGATCACCACCTGGCATCCGCCGGGTGGCCCCGGGGTGCGCGTGGACAGCCATGCCTTCAGCGGCTACACCGTGCCGCCGCATTACGACTCCATGGTCGGCAAGCTCATCACCTACGGCGACACCCGTGAGCAGGCGATTGCGCGCATGCGCATCGCCCTGTCGGAGATGGCCGTGGAAGGCATCCTGACCAACATCCCGCTGCACCGCGAGCTGATGACCGACACGCAGTTCATTGCCGGCGGCACCAGCATCCACTATCTGGAAAAGCGCATCGCACAGCGCCCCTCGGGCAAGTAGGCATGCTGCAGGAACTGATCGTCGTCGTCCCGGGCCCCAAGGCCGATGCGCTGTATGACGCCTTCAGCGAGGCCGGTGCCTGCGCCCTGCTGCTCGAGGACGCGGGTGCCGGCACCGACGAGGAGACACCGATCTTCGGCGAGCCCGGCTCGGCCGACGACGGCGAGCCGCGCTACTGGCCGCGCTGCCGCATCACGGCCACCTTCGACACCAACAGCAACCACGTGCGCAATGCCCTGCATCTGGTCGAGGGCCTGAGCTACGAGATCCGCGACGTCGAGGACCGGGACTGGGTGCGCCAGACGCAGTCGCAGTTCGAACCGATCGAAGTCACGCCCACGCTGTGGATCGTGCCTTCGTGGCACCGCGAAGACACCGTGCCACGCCTGCCAGCGGGTTCAGTGGTGATCGAACTTGACCCGGGCCTGGCCTTCGGCACCGGCAGCCACCCCACGACCCGCATGTGCCTGCAGTGGCTGGCCGAGCATGTGCCGGGCATGCCAGGCGTCAGCGTGCTCGACTACGGCTGCGGCTCGGGCATCCTGGCCATCGCCGCAGCCAAGCTGGGCGCCGGCCGGATCGAGGGCACCGACATCGATCCCCAGGCGGTGCAATCGAGCATGGACAACGCGCAGGCCAACGGCTGCACCCAGATCCGCTTCGGCCTGCCCGAGGAGATCACGGACCGCGCACAGATCGTGGTGGCCAACATCCTCGCCAACCCCCTGCGCGTGCTGGCCAGCATGCTGGCGCAGCGCAGCACGGGCCACCTGGTCCTTGCCGGCATCCTGGCCCGGCAGGCCGACGAGATTGCCGAGGTCTACCGGCCCTGGATCGATCTGTCGGTCTGGCGCGAGCAGGACGGCTGGGTCTGCATGACCGGGCAGGTTCGTCACTGAGTGAATCTGCGCCGCACGCTGCGAAGGGCGCAGCCGCAGCGGCGATAATCAGGGTCTCGTCTTCAGCGGCCCCCGTTCGCAATGAGCCTGGCAGCCACCTGCCCGCAGTGCCACACCCTGTTCCGCGTTGTCCCTGACCAGCTCAAGCTGCGCGGCGGCATGGTGCGCTGTGGCGCCTGCCAGCACGTCTTCAACGCGAACCTCTCGCTGTCCTTCGTTGCGGAGGATGCGATTGCCCTGCGGCGGCGGGCGCAACGCCTGGACTCCGCCCGCCCGCCGCGCCCTGCCGTGCAGGCCGCACCGGACGGGTCGAAGGCTGGCTCGGCGGTGCAGCGCGAAGCCGCGCCGCACGATGCACCGCCCGCAGCTGCGGTCGACGCTTCGCTTGAACGACCCTCGATTGCCGCATTCGCCGAGCAGCGTGCCGAGCCGACTGGCGCCACTCGCCTCGAGCCCCTGCCGAACGCGGTGCCGGCGGTCGTGCAGGCGCAGGCCGATGCCGATCCGGGGGCCGCCACCGCAGCCGCCGAAACGGATGCGGCGCGGCTGGCGCGGCGCGAGCAGCGTCTGGCGCGCGCCAAGGCGCTGCGTGAGATGCAGCGCGCCGCAGCTGCCTCCGGGACGGCGGCAGCAGCTGCGCAGCGCGACGAGGCGGCGGATGAGCCTGCGGCCGCCCAGGTACCCGATGGCGATCAGCGAGAGGCCGATGCGTCCGCCCAGTCGGACGCTCCGGCGCCGATTCTGCTGAGTGCCATCGACACCCAGGACCTCGCAGCGGCATTCCTGGCGCGTGAACAGGCAGCCGAGCGTCGCGCGGCGCGCTGGCGCCGCGCCCCGGCCACCGGCAGCGTGCTTGCGTT
>DASSQC010000054.1:0-3455 GCA_035702705.1 Burkholderiaceae bacterium
CAGGGGGTTACCGGCCAGCAGGCCCGTGGCGCCAGTGGTGGCCAGCAGGCTCTCCACCGTGGTGTGCCAGGCGGCCTTGATCGTGGCGAGGATGGCCTGGCTGCCCTGCACATGCCGCGCGAGTTCGAAGTAGCGCTCGCCCACGGCGAGGTCGGTCTTGGCCAGCAGCATGTCCATGTTGGACAGCAGGTTGCGGAAGAACGGGAAGGCCTGGGCCATGGCGCGCAGCTGCTCGCGGCCGGCGGCGTCCTCGAGCGCATAGGCGCCGGCGAAGCCGTACCAGCCGGGCAGCATGATGCGCGCCTGCCCCCATGAGAAGCCCCAGGGGATGGCGCGCAGGTCTTCGATGCGGCGGTTGGCCTTGCGCGAGGCCGGGCGTGAGCCGATGTTGAGTTCGGCAATCTCGGCAATCGGCGTGGCGGCAAAGAAGGTGTCGGCAAAGGTGGGGGTGTCGTAGACGAGTGCGCGGTAGCTCTGGCGCGCGTTCTCGCTCATGCGCTCGAGCTGCGCGTGCCAGGTGTCCAGCTGGGCCTGCTCGGCGGGTTCGGGCTGGAAGGTGGCTTCGAGCACGGCGGCCACCAGGGTTTCCAGATTGCGCCGGCCGATCTCCGGGTTGCTGAACTTGCTGGCGATGATCTCGCCCTGCTCGGTCAGGCGCAGGCGGCCTTGCACCGTGCCTGCAGGCTGGGCGAGGATGGCCTCGTAGCTCGGGCCGCCGCCGCGGCCCACCGTACCGCCGCGGCCGTGGAACAGGCGCAGCTTCACGCCGCGCTGCTTGAACAGAGCCACCAGTGCACGGCTGGCCTTGTAGAGCTCCCAGTTGCTGGTGAGGAAGCCGCCGTCCTTGTTGCTGTCCGAATAGCCGAGCATGACCTCGCGCACATTGTTGGCGTTGGCCACGGCAGGCAGCGGCTGACCGTTCAACTGCAGGTCCAGGAACTCGCGCATGATGTCCGGCGCGGCGCGCAGGTCCTCGATGGTCTCGAACAGCGGCACCACCTGCAGGCTCATGGCGTTGCGGCTGTACAGGCCGGCTTCCTTCATGAGCACGAGCAGCTCGAGCAGGTCGCTCACCGCCTCGGTGTGGCTGATGATGGCGTTTTCCACGGCGCGCTCGCCGAATGTGGCGCGGGCCTTGGCGATGGCGTGGAAGATGGCGAGTTCCTTTTCGCTTTCCTCCGAATAACGGGCAAAACGGTTGTAGAGCAGGCGGGGGCTGGCCAGTTCGCGCACCAGCACGGCGCGCTTGCCGGCCTCATCGAGTGCGCTGTAGTTCGCCTCCACACCGGCGCTGGCCAGCAGCTCGGCCACCACGCGCTCGTGCACATCCGAGTTCTGACGCACGTCGAGTGTGGCCATGTGAAAGCCGAACACCTTGATGGCGTGCTGCACGAGACTCAGGCGCTGGTCGGCAATGCGGCCGGCGTGGTGGCGGCGCAGGGAGTGTTCGACGGTTGCCAGTTCGGCGGCAAATTCCTCGGCATGGCGGTAGGGCTGCGCCTCGCCCATGGCGTGCCGGATGGGCGCGTTGCCCACCAACGCCTGCATGGTGGCCGCGATGCGCGCATAGATGCCGATCAAAGCGCGCCGATAGGGCTCGTCCTGGCGGTGCGCCGAGGGGTCCGGCGAGCGCGCGGCCAGGGCCTGCAGTGCGTCACTGGCGCCCACGAGCATCAGGCTCATGGAGAGCTCCGCACCGAGCTGGTGGATCTGCTCGGCATACCAGCCCAGCACCAGCTCTGCGTTCTTGCGGCAGGCCAGGGTCACGGTTTCGGCATTCACGAAGGGGTTGCCGTCCCGGTCGCCGCCGATCCAGCTGCCCATGCGCAGCATCCGGCTATGCGCAGGCAGGGGCGCGCCGAGCAGCTCCTCGCACAGGCGGGAGATCTCGCGGTACAGACGCGGAATCTCGGACAGGAAGGTGATGGCAAAGAAGCTGCGCGCGTTCTCGATCTCGTCAGGCACGGTGAGCTTCTGGCGGCGCAGCATGCGCGTCTGCCAGAGCGTGAGCACCTCGGCCATCAGGCCATCTTCCAGCTCGCGGCGTTCGTCCTGGGACAGCGGCGTGTCGCGCTTCTCCAGCAGGCCGGCAATCTGGCGCTGGGCATCCAGGATGCTCTTGCGCTGCACTTCGGTGGGGTGCGCGGTGAGCACGGGCACCACATCCAGTTCGGCCAGCGCGTCCAGGATCTGCGTCTTGCGCACGCCGGCTTCCAGCAGCTTGGTGATGGCGTGGCGCATGGTGCCGGCCTTGGGCGCGGAGCCCGCTGCGGCATGGGCGCGAAAACGCCGGTTGTGGTGCCGGTCTTCGGCAATGTTGGCCAGGAGAGAGAAGTAGCTGAAGGCACGCACCACGCTGATGGTCTCGTCGCGCGACAGGCCATCCAGCAGGGCCGTGAGCTGCTCGCGGGCCTGCGTGTTGGCCGCCTTGCGGTACTCCACCGCCAGGCTGCGGATGCGCTCGATCAGCTCGAAGCGTTCGGCACCTTCCTGCTCGCGGATTGCGTCGCCGAGCAGACGGCCCAGCAGACGGATGTCCTCGCGCAAGGGCGCATCCTTGTCGGTGTCCAGGCTGCCGGCTTCGGTCAGTTGCGGGACGTGGGAGATCGTGGCGTTCATGCGCGGACTCGGGCAGGGATCGGGGCGGGACACGCCGTGACGGGCACGACGGGCTGCAGGCGCCAGCTGGCGAAAACCGCGCGAAGAGTCTGCGCAAAACTACATTTCGCCAGATTAGGTGCGTAGCAATACTACACTGCACTGCAGCATTTCTCGATCAATGGTGTCGAAAAAGTCGCAGGGTGGCAAGCAAGCGGGCAGGGAATCGTCAGCCTGCGGCGGCTGGGCCCCGGGCTGCAGCGCAAAACGCGTCGGTTTGAGCCCACAACGCCGGGGCTTGATCGGTGTCCGCTGGGGCTTGCGCCTATCCTTGATGCTTTGTTGCTTCCTGCACATCGCACACACCGCCACTACATGCCCACCACCGTCAGCCCCAAGCGCCTCGTCATTGCCACCCGCGAAAGCCGCCTCGCCCTCTGGCAGGCCGAACACATTGCGGCCCGCCTCAAGGCGCTCTACCCGGACTGCGAGGTGCGCCTGCAGCCCATGACCACCCGGGGTGACAACATCCTCGACCGCACCCTGTCGGCCGTGGGCGGCAAGGGTCTGTTCATCAAGGAGCTGGAAGTCGCGCTGCTTGAAGGCCGCGCCGATCTGGCCGTGCACTCCCTGAAGGACGTGCCTATGGAGCTGGACCCGGAGTTCAAGCTCACGGCCATCACCGAGCGCGAAGACCCGCGCGATGCGCTGGTGGGCGCGGACGATCTCGCCAGCCTGCCGGAAGGCAGCGTGGTGGGCACCAGCAGCCTGCGCCGCCAGGCCTGGATCCTGTCGAAGTACCCGCAGCTGAGAATCGAGAGCCTGCGCGGCAATCTGGACACGCGCCTGGCCAAGCT
>DASSQC010000055.1:0-2624 GCA_035702705.1 Burkholderiaceae bacterium
ATCTCCCGCACCGGCTACACCGGCGAAGACGGCTTCGAGATCATGGTGCCCATGAATGACGCCGCCACCCTGTGGGCTGATCTGAAGGCCTCCGGCGTGGCGCAGTGCGGCCTGGGCGCGCGCGACACCCTGCGCCTGGAAGCCGGCATGAATCTGTACGGCAACGACATGGACGAGACCGTCAGCCCGCTGGACGCCGGCATGGGCTGGACCGTGGACCGCAAGACCGAGCGCGACTTCATCGGCCGCGCCGCCCTGGACCGCGACGGCCAGAAGAGCGCCTTCGTCGGCCTGAAGCTGCTGGACAAGGGCGTGATCCGCGGTCACATGAAGGTCATGACCCCGCATGGCGAGGGCGAGATCACCAGCGGCACCTTCTCGCCCTCCATGAGCGTGTCGATTGCATTGGCCCGAGTGCCCAAGGCCGTGCAGATCGGCGACACCGTGCAGGTGGACATCCGCGGCAAGGGCGTCAATGCCCTCGTGGTCAAGCCGCCCTTTGTGCGCAATGGCCAGGTGCTCGTCTGAGCCGAACCGTTTTCTTCAGGCCCGCCGGGCCACTTTCCTTGAACTGAAGCTTCATCCTCAACGGAGCCACACCATGAACATTCCCGCCGACCTGAAGTACACCAAGACCCACGAATGGGTGCGCGTCGAAGCCGACGGCTCCATCACCCTGGGCATCACCGACACCGCGCAGGACATGCTCGGTGACCTCGTGTTCGTGGGCGACGCCAAGGTGGGCGACACGCTCAAGGCCGGCGACCCGGCCTGCGTGGTGGAAAGCGTCAAGGCCGCCAGCGACGTCTACATGCCCGTGGACGGCACCATCACCGCCTTCAACGACGCACTCGAAGCCGCGCCCGAGAGCCTGAACAGCGACCCCTACGGCGCCTGGCTGCTGAAGATCACGCCGGCCGCCGGTGCCGACCTGGGTGCCCTGCTGGACGCCGCCGGCTACGAAGCCGCCGTCAAGGCTGCCTGACCCTCCTGTCTGTTGCGAAAGGCGCGGCGCCAAGCACGCCGCGCTGCCCCTCCTGTTGAACCGAAGTGATGCCTGCCATGAAGCTCTCCGATCTCGAAAACGCCTCCGAATTCCACGCCCGCCACATCGGCCCCGGCCCGGACGACCAGACCGACATGCTCAAGGTCGTGGGTTCGAGCTCGCTTGAAGAGCTGATGGGCAAGATCATTCCCGCCGGCATCCACAAGAAGGATCTGCTGAGCCTGCCCGAGCCCATGTCCGAGGCCCAGGCCCTGCGCGAGATGAAGCGCATTGCCGGCAAGAACAAGGTGCTCAAGAGCTTCATCGGCCAGGGCTACTACGGCACGCACACCCCGGGCGTCATCCTGCGCAACATCCTTGAGAACCCCGCCTGGTACACGGCCTACACGCCGTACCAGCCGGAAATCTCCCAGGGCCGCCTGGAGGCGCTGCTGAACTTCCAGACCATGATCTGCGAGCTCACCGGCATGGCGATCAGCAATTCCAGCCTGCTGGACGAAGCCACCGCCGCCGCCGAGGCCATGACGCTCGCCAAGCGCAGCGCCAAGAGCAAGAGCGACACCATCATCGTCGCCGGCGACTGCCACCCGCAGACCATCGAGCTGGTCAAGACCCGTGCCGAGCCGCTGGGCCTGAAGGTGGTGGTGGGTTTTGCGCCCAAGCTCATGGAAGAGCAGGACTACTTCGCCGTGCTGGTGCAGTACCCCAGCACCGTGGGCCAGATCCACGACATGAAGCCCTATGCCGATGCAGCCCACGCCAAGGGCGCGCTGTTCATCGCCGCGGCCGATCTGCTCGCACTCACGCTGCTCACGCCGCCGGGCGAGTGGGGCGCCGACATCGTGATTGGTTCCTCGCAGCGCTTCGGTGTGCCCTTCGGCTACGGCGGCCCGCACGCGGCCTTCCTGGCCTGCCAGGACGCCTTCAAGCGCAACATGCCCGGTCGCCTGGTGGGCCTGTCGCAGGACGCGCAAGGCAACCCGGCCCTGCGCCTGGCCTTGCAGACGCGCGAACAGCACATCCGCCGCGAGAAGGCCACCAGCAACATCTGCACCGCGCAGGTGCTGCTGGCCGTCATGGCCAGCATGTATGCCGTGTATCACGGCCCCTCGGGCCTGAAGCGCATCGCCCAGCGCACGCACCGCTTTGCCACCATCGCGCGTGACGGCCTGGTGAAGCTCGGCTTCGAGTGTCCGGTGACGCATTTCTTCGACACCTTCATCGTCAAGACCCAGACCGCTGCTGAAGCCGATGCCATCCACGCCCGTGCCGTGGCCCTGGGCGCCAACTTCCGCAAGGTGGCGGCCGATGTGATCGGCCTGTCCTTTGACGAGACCACCACCCGGGCCGACGTGGAGCTGGTGTGGGAAGCCTTCGCAGGAAAGAAGGCCGATCTCTCCATCGACGCCCTCGACGCCGCCGTGCAGGAAGTCGTCCCTGCAGCGCTGCAGCGCACGAGTGCCTTCCTCACGCACCCGGTCTTCGACAGCCATCATTCCGAAACCGAGATGCTGCGCTACATCCGCAGCCTGTCGGACAAGGACCTGGCGCTCGACCGCGCCATGATCCCGCTGGGCTCCTGCACCATGAAGCTCAACGCCACCAGCGAGATGATCCC
>DASSQC010000056.1:0-2467 GCA_035702705.1 Burkholderiaceae bacterium
CTCGGCCTTGGGCGCCGCCTTCTCCGCGGGCTTTGCAGCAGGCCCATCCACCTTGGCGGGCGCGGCTTCAGCCTTGGGGACAAGGGCCTCGGCCTTGGGCGGGGCCGTCACCACCGGCGCAGCCGGCTCAGCCTTGGGTGCCGCAACATCCGCCTTGGGCGCATCCGCTCTGGCAGGTGCTTCGGGCACGGCGGCTTCTGTGGCGTTGGCCGCGGGCTTGCCTGCATCCGCCTTGGTGTCTGCCTTGGATTCGGCCTTTGCACCATCAGCCTGCATGGGCGGCGAGTAGCTGCTGGTCTTGGGCGGAATCTGGATATTCACGTCATCCGCCCAGGGCTTGGGTTTGGTGTCCAGCACCAGGGGCACGGCCACGGCGGCGGTCAGGGCCAGGACCACCGCGCCAATGAGGCGGCGGCGGGCGCGCTGCTTGAGCGCGGCGGCCGGATCAGCGGGGGCCATGGAGGACGAACGCGAGTGGGTGGCAGCAGCCGAGGACGAGCCCGCGGCGGATGCATCGGCAGAACGTTTGAACAGGGGCATCAGGGACCGCAGGTTCGGGGATGGACCACCCGAGCCGCGGCGCCTTGCACCCCGGCTCAGGCCCGCTTCAAGGCGGTGAGTGCAGCACCCACCGTGTAGAAGGAACCAAAGACCACAATTCTATCGTTCTCACTCGCGCCGGCCTGGGCGGCGGCCAGGGCCGATGCCGGATCGGCAAAGGTCTCGATGCGGCAGTCCTTGCCCGCCACGATGCCGGCGGCCGCCAACTGCGCGGCCAGCTGCGCGGCGCTGGCCGCGCGCGGCGTAGGCAGCTCGGTCAGCAGCCAGTGGTCGATGCGGCCCTTGAGCTTCTCGATCACGCCCGCCACGTCCTTGTCGGCCATGGAGCCGAACACCGCCCAGGTGTAGGGAAAGAAGCCCATGTTGTCGAGGTTGGCGGCCAGTACGCCACTGGCGTGCGGGTTGTGCGCCACGTCCAGGATGATGGCCGGCTTGCCCGGCAGCACCTGGAAGCGCCCCGGCAGCTCGGCCGTGAGCAGGCCCATGCGCACGGCACTCTGCGTGACCGGAATGCGGTCCTTGAGCGCCTCCAGCGCCGCGAGCGCCGCGCTCGCGTTGAGCAGCTGGTTGGCGCCGCGCAGGCCGGGGTAGGCCATCGCATTGCGCCGCGCGCCGCGCCCGGCCCAGTTCCACTGGTTCTTGTCGCCGGAATAGTTGAAGTCCCGCCCGAAGAGCCAGAGGTCTGCGCCGATCTCCTGGGCGTAGTCCACCAGGCGCTGCGGCGGCACGGGGTCGCCGCAGATGGCGGTGCGGCCGGCGCGGTAGATGTGCGCCTTTTCCCAGCCGATGTGCTCGCGCGTGGGGCCCAGATACTCCATGTGGTCCAGATCCACGCTGGTGACGATCGCAACGTCCGCGTCGATCAGGTTCACCGCATCCAGCCGCCCGCCCATGCCCACTTCCAGCACCACGGCATCCGGCTTGCACTCCATGAACCACAGGAAGCAGGCGAGCGTCGTGTATTCGAAGTAGGTGAGGCTGACCTCGCCCTTGGTGGCGTCGGTGCGCGCCGCCTCGATGCGCTCGAAGGCCGCCACCAGCGCCTCGTCCGGCACAAACGCCTGCGCAAAGCGCGCCCGCTCGTTGAAGCGCACCAGATGCGGCGAGGTGTACAGCGCCACCCGAAACCCGGCCTGGGTGAGGATGGACTCCAGAAAGGTGCAGGTCGAGCCCTTGCCGTTCGTGCCGCCCACGGTGATCACGGGGCAGTCAAAACGGATATTCAAGCGCTGCGCCACCTCGCGCACACGCTCCAGGGTCATGTCGATGGTCTTGGGATGCAGGCGCTCGATGCGCGAGAGCCAGTCTGCCAGCGCGGGGGATTCATTCATGGCGCGGGAGTTTAAGAGTGCGCTGCGGCGTCAGAGGGCCGCATGGCTGTTCCCGCTTGGTGCATGCGGGTTTCCAAGGTGTGTGGCTGGAGACGCTTGCTGGGTGCGGGTTTTCAGGCGGATGCCTTGAAGATCCGCATGGGACAAGCGAAAACGGGCAGCCTGCTGTCGCAAACTGCCCGCTCGGCACCTGCCGATGAATCGGCTACTGCGTGCGTATCAAGCCACCGCTTCCGCCGCCTGCCGCGTCAGCAGCGCGAGCAGCTGGGCGATCTCGGTGCGCATCTCGCGGCGGTCGACGATCATGTCGATGGCGCCCTTCTCGAGCAGGAACTCGGCGCGCTGGAAGCCTTCGGGCAGCTTTTCGCGCACGGTCTGTTCGATCACGCGGGGGCCGGCAAAGCCGATCAGGGCCTTGGGTTCGGCGATCACCACGTCGCCCATGAAGGCGAAGCTGGCGGACACGCCGCCCATGGTCGGATCGGTCAGCACGCTGATGAACGGCAGCTTGGCTTCCGCCAGCTTTTGAATCATCGACGTCGTCTTGGCCATCTGCATGAGCGACAGCAGGCTTT
>DASSQC010000057.1:0-3485 GCA_035702705.1 Burkholderiaceae bacterium
GAAGGCCCAGCCCGCCACCGATCTGACCGGTCTGGCCATTCGGCTGGACGCGCTGTCCGAGCAGGTTGAACAGCTGCCGCTGCTCTCCGAGCCGCGCCCGGTACCGGAGGCGAGAAAGGCCGCCGACCCGCGCAGCAGCTGGTGGGACCGTTTCAGTGCCGATGTGGCGCGCGAGTTCACCGACCTCGTCAGCATCCGCAAGCTCTCGGGCAACGAGGTGCTGCTGATGACGCCGGACCAGGCGCGCCTGTATCGCGACATCCTGCGCCTGAAGCTGGCCAACGCGCGCCTGGCGCTGATGGCGCGCAACCAGCAGCTGCTGCGCTCGGACCTCGCCCGCATCGACGTGGCGGTGAGCCGCAGCGCCGATCCGCGCAGCAAGGTCACGCAGAGCTTTCTGGCGAGCCTGCGGACGGTGGGCAATGCCACCGTGGCCATCGAGCCGCCGAGCCTGAACGAGACGCTCTCGGCGATTGCCAACGTGCGCGCGGCGCGCAACTAGGTCTGGTCGCCCTCGCATGAAGCGCGTCATCTGGTTCCTGTTCCTGGCCGTGCTGGCCGCGCTGCTGGCGATTGCCGCGCGTCGGGCCGAGGGCAATGTCGCCATCCTGATTCCGCCCTACCGGATCGACCTCTCGCTCAATGCCGCGGTGCTGATCCTGCTGGCCAGCTTCATCGCGGGCTATGTGCTGCTGGGCGTGGCCAATGCCGCCCGTCGTCTGCCGGAGCAGGCCCGCGCCTACCGGGCCCGCCGCCGGCTGGAAGGCGCCTCGGCCAGCCTGGCCGCCGCCGTGCGGGCCATGATGGAAGGCCGCTGGTCGCGCGCCGTGACCCTGGCCGCCAACGCGGCCGAGCAGCCTGAAACCGCCGGCGCGGCCAGCCTGATCGCCGCACGCGCCAGTGCCCAGCTCGGTGAGACCGAGCGCACGGCGAAGTGGATGGCCCGTGCCGGCGACACCCCGGACATGCAGGCCGCCATCGATGTGCTGCAGGCCGAGATTGCGCTGGAGGCGCGTGAGCCGCAGAAGGCGCTGGAGGCCATCGAGCGCGTGCAGGCGCGCGGCGCCCGCCACGTGCACACCTTGCGTCTGAAGCTGCGTGCCGCCGTGGCCCTGCAGCACTGGGAGGACGTGCTGCGCCTGGCGCGCCAGCTGGAGAAGCACAAGGCCCTGCATCCGCTCGCTGCGGCCAAGACCAAGGCCGATGCCTACGAGGCCCTGTTCCAGCGCCTGGAGGGCGATGCCTATGGCGTGAATGCGCTCTGGCAGCAGGTGCCCGCCGCGGAGCGCAAGGACCCGGCCGTGGCCCTGGCCGCTGCCCAGGCCTTTGATGCCGCAGACCTCGGCCTGCAGTCGCGCATGGTGCTGGAAAGCGCCCTGGCCCAGCAATGGGACGAACGCCTGCTGGCTGCCTACGGCGCCGGCCGTGAGAACAGCCTGGCCGCACGCATTGCCCAGGCCGAAGCCTGGCTCGAGCGCCGCCCCACGGACGGCGCGCTGCTCGTTGCACTCGGCCGCCTGTGTCTGCGCGAGCAGCTCTGGGGCAAGGCCCGCCAGTATCTGGAGCGCAGCCTGGCCTACCGCAACGCGCCCGAGACCCATGCCCTGCTGGGCGAACTGGCCGAGCAAAGCGGCGACCGCGAGGCGGCGTTCACCCACTTCCAGCGCGCGGCCAAGGTTTGAGGCGCTGACCGGGGCGATCCGCACCGCCCGGCGCTCAGACGCCCAACAACGTCAACCCCTTCTCGCTTGTCCAGAGCCATTCTTCAGCCATTTTGGGCTGGAGAGGCGCATGAAATGGACGTCTAGCGAATCAACTGAGTGCTGGTGCGGGTCTTCAGGTCAAAGTGGCTGGAAAGCCGCATCAGACAAGCGGGAAGCCGAGTTGGGATTGAACGGTTCACTGCGACCCACGTGGGTTCAGCGAATCCGCATCCCCGGCGTCACACCCGCATGCGGCTCCAGCAGGAACACGCCGGGCGCGGTCTTCTCGTCGGCGTGGCTGGCCGCCAGCACCATGCCTTCGCTCACGCCGAACTTCATCTTGCGCGGCGCGAGGTTGGCGATCATGACCGTGAACTTGCCGACGAGGTCTTCAGGCTTGTAGGCGCTCTTGATGCCGGAAAACACATTGCGGTGGCGGCCTTCGCCCACGTCCAGCGTCAGGCCCAGCAGCTTGTCACTGCCGTCCACGTGCTCGGCATGGATGATCCTGGCCACACGCAGATCGACCTTGGTGAAGTCGTCGATCTTGACCTCGGGCGCGATGTCCTCGCCGCCGGGCACGACCTTGGGTGCGGGCGGTGGCTCGAAGAGCTTGTCGAGCATGGCTTCGTCGACGCGCTGCATGAGGTGCGAATAGGCTGCGATTTGTTTGACCTCGATCGGCGTGCGCCAGTCGTCGATCTGCACGCCGAGGAACGCGCTGGCTTGTGCGGTCAAGCGCGGCAGGATCGGCGCCAGGTAGCGCGTGAGGATGGCAAAGGCGTTGATCAGCACCGAGCAGGCCTGGTGCAGGGCCTCGTTGTTGGCGGGGTCCTTGGCCAGCTCCCAGGGCTTGCGGGCATCCACGTATTCATTCACGCGGTCGGCCAGGGCCATGATCTCGCGCACCGCGCGGCCGTATTCGCGGCCGTCATAGAGCGAGGCGAGCGTGGCGCTGACGCCGTTCAGGTCGTTCAGCAGGGCGGTCGACAGGGCATCGCGCTCGGCCGTGAGCTGCCCGCCGAAGCGCTTGGACAGAAACCCGGCCGCCCGGCTGGCAATGTTCACGTACTTGCCCACGAGGTCGCTGTTCACGCGGGCCATGAAATCCTCGGCCGTGAAGTCGACGTCCTCGACCTTGCTGTTGAGCTTGGCGGCGATGTAGTAGCGGAACCATTCGGGGTTCATGCCCAGCTGCAGGTACTTCAGCGGGTCGATGCCGGTGCCGCGGCTCTTGCTCATCTTCTCGCCGCTCACGGTCAGGAAGCCGTGCACATTGACCTGGCTGGGCGTCTTGCGGCCGGAGAACTGCAGCATGGCCGGCCAGAACAGGGTGTGGAAGTAGACGATGTCCTTGCCGATGAAGTGCACCTGCTCCACCTCGGGGCTGGCGATGTAGGCGTCGTAGTCGATGCCCTTTGCCGTCAGGTGCGACTTCAGGCTGGCGAGATAGCCCACCGGCGCATCCAGCCAGACATAGAAGTACTTGCCCGGCGCGCCGGGGATCTCGATACCGAAGTAGGGCGCATCGCGCGAGATGTCCCAGTCATTCATGCCCGCCTCAAACCACTCGGCAGCCTTCTTGGCCATCTCGGGCTGCAGGCGGCCGGGGGTCTGGGTCCAGTCCTTCAGAAACTGCACCACCTTCTCGTCGCTGAGCTTGAAGAAGTAGTGCTCGCTTGAACGCAGCTCGGGCGTGGCGCCGGACAGCACGGAGTAGGGGTTCTTCAGCTCGGTCGGTGCGTACACGGCGCCGCAGACCTCGCAGGAGTCGCCGTACTG
>DASSQC010000058.1:0-6338 GCA_035702705.1 Burkholderiaceae bacterium
GGGCCCTGGAGCGCCATGAGATCGACGGCGTGGTCGCGGCCTACCGGCATGCGGCCCAGGTGGCCCAGCGCGCCGGCTTCGACGGCGTCGAGATCCACGGCGCCAACGGCTACCTGCTCGAGCAGTTCCTGCGCGACAGCATCAACAAGCGCACCGACGACTACGGCGGCCCGATCGGCAACCGCATGAAGCTCATGCTGCAGGCCGTGGATGCCGCCATCGAGGTGTTCGGTCGCGGTCGCGTGGGCATCCGCCTGTCGCCGGTGTCGAGCGCCAACAGCGCGCCGGGCGACAGCAACCCGCAGGCCACCTACGGCGCCGTGATCGATGCACTGGCCGAGCGCCGCATCGCCTTCGTGCACCTGATCGAGGGCATCACCGGCGGCGAGCGCAAGCTCGAGGGCTTCGACTTTGCCGGCGTCAAGGCGCGCTTTCCGGGCGCGGTGGTCGCGAACAACAAGTACACCCGCGCGATGGCCATCGAGGCCGTGGCCGCGGGGCGTGTCGATGCCGTGGCCTTCGGCGTACCCTTCATCAGCAACCCCGATCTGCCGCGCCGCCTGGAGCTCGATGCGCCCCTGAACCCGGCGAATCCGGCCACTTTCTACGGCCCGGACGAGATCGGCTACACGGACTACCCCTTCCTCGAAAGCACCACGCCCGCGTGAACCCCGCCCGCCCTGCCCGCACCACGGCAAGCGCCTCGCCAGCCCGGCCGCGGCGCGGGCTGCCGGGTGCATTGACCGCGCTGGCGCTGATGCTGGCCGCGGGCGCGCAGGCGGCACCGACCATGCTGCGCACTGCCGCGCAGGAAGGCGTGGCCGCCAAGTTCGCACCGGCCACAGCCGCGCGGCCCGGCTTCTGCATCGAGCTGTTCCGGCGCATCGAACACATCGAGCCCGAGCTGCACATCACCGGCGAGAAGCGCACGATTCCCCTGCGCCGCATCGAGTTGATGCTGGCAGGCGGCGAGCTGGACCTGTTCTGCGGGCTGCTGCGCACGCCCAAGCGCATGGAGCGCCTGGTCTTCCTCGACCCGCCCCTGCTGCCGATCCAGCACCGCGCGCTGGTGCGCCGCGACGACCCGATCGACGTGCCGAACCTGGCGGCCATCGCCGCGCTCGGCCCGGACAATCTCGTCATGACCACACAGGGCACGGCCCTGGAGGCCACGCTGCGCAGTCATGGCATCACCGTGGACGACAGCACGATCCGCATGGACCTCGTGCTCGAGAAGCTGCTCGCGCAGCGCGGCCGGTTCTTCTATCAGTCCGACCTCAACCTCGACGCGCTGCTGAGCAACAACCCCAAGGCGGCACAGGTGCGCTGGCTGCCCGCCGTCTTTCACCGCGAAGACCAGTACATGGTGCTTGGCCCGCATGTGAGCGCCATCACACGCGAGCGCCTGACACGGGCATTGACCCGCTTGGCGCGCGAGGGCGAACTGACGCGCCTGTACGAGCGCTACCGGCCGCGGCCGGACGCCGCCGGCGCCGCACCGAAAAAGGGCTGAGCCCGCCGCTGGCGCAGCCGTGCGGTTCTCAAGCGCCAGCGTCAAGCGCTGTGCAGGGCCGGCGCAAAGGCTTCTCGCTTGTCTGGTGCGGCTTTCCAGCCATTTTGGTCTGGAGACTCGCACCCAGAGCCGATCTTGCCGGTCAGACGCGGGCTTGCCCCTCGCCGGAAAGCACAAGGCCCCGCCGTGGCGGGGCCTTGTGCTTGGGCTCAAGCAGGCGCGCTGCGTCGCCCCGTCGGCTCAGCGGGTCACGGGCTTGTAGCGCACCCGCTTCGGCTTGGCACCTTCTTCGCCCAGCCTCTTCTTCTTGTCTTCCTCGTACTCCTGGTAGTTGCCGGAGAAGAACTCCCAGTGCGAGTCGCCCTCGCAGGCCAGGATGTGGGTGGCAATGCGGTCCAGGAACCAGCGGTCGTGGCTGATGACCATGACGCAGCCGGCGAATTCGAGCAGCGCGTCTTCCAGCGAACGCAGGGTTTCCACGTCGAGGTCGTTGGACGGTTCGTCCAGCAGCAGCACGTTGCCGCCGGCCGACAGCGTCTTGGCCAGGTGCAGGCGGCCGCGCTCACCGCCGGAGAGCATGCCGACCTGCTTCTGCTGGTCGGCGCCCTTGAAGTTGAAGCGGCCGATGTAGGCCCGGCTGGGCATCTCGAACTTGCCCACGGTCATGATGTCCAGGCCGCCGGAGATCTCTTCCCAGACCGTCTTGGTGTTGCCCAGCGCATCGCGGCTCTGGTCCACGGCGGCGATCTTCACCGTCGGGCCGATCACGACTTCGCCGGAATCCGGCTTCTCGATGCCCTGGATCATCTTGAACAGCGTGGACTTGCCCGCGCCGTTGGGGCCGATGATGCCGACGATCGCCCCCGGCGGCACCTGGAAGCTGAGGTTGTCGATCAGCATGCGGTCACCGAAGCTCTTGGACACGCCCTTGAACTCGATCACGCTGTCGCCCAGACGCTCGCCCGGCGGGATGAAGATCTCCAGGGTCTCGTTGCGCTTCTGGTACTCGATGCTGTTCAGTTCCTCGAAGCGCGCCAGACGCGCCTTGCTCTTGGCCTGGCGGCCCTTGGGGTTCTGGCGCACCCACTCCAGCTCCTTCTTCAGGGCCTTCTGGCGGGCGGATTCCTGGCTTTCCTCGATCTTCAGGCGTTCCTGCTTCTGGTCCAGCCAGGAGCTGTAGTTGCCCTTCCAGGGAATGCCGTGGCCGCGGTCGAGTTCCAGGATCCACTCGGCGGCGTTGTCCAGGAAGTAGCGGTCGTGGGTCACGGCCACCACGGTGCCCGGGAAACGCTGCAGGAACTGCTCCAGCCAGTCGACGCTTTCGGCATCCAGGTGGTTGGTGGGTTCGTCCAGCAGCAGCATGTCGGGCTTTTCAAGCAGCAACTTGCACAGGGCCACGCGGCGCTTCTCGCCGCCCGACAGGTGACCGATCTTGGCCTCCCAGGGCGGCAGACGCAGCGCGTCGGCAGCAATCTCCATCTGGGTGTTGGTGTCGCTGCCGGCGGTGGACAGGATGGCCTCGTACTTGGCCTGCTCGGCAGCCAGGGCGTCGAAGTCGGCATCCGGCTCGGCGTAGGCCGCGTAGATGCGATCCAGCTCCTTCTGCGCGGTCATGATGTCGCCCATGGCGGATTCGACTTCCTCGCGCACGGTCTTTTCCGGGTCGAGCTTGGGCTCCTGGGGCAGGTAGCCGATCTTGATGCCCGGCATGGGCACGGCTTCGCCCTCGATGTCCTTGTCCACCCCGGCCATGATCTTGAGCAGGGTCGACTTGCCTGCACCGTTCAGGCCGAGCACGCCGATCTTGGCGCCCGGGAAGAAGGACAGGCTGATGTTCTTGAGGATCTCGCGTTTGGGCGGAACGATCTTGCCCACGCGGTTCATGCTGTAGACGTATTGAGCCATGGCGGTTCGTGTTCAGTGAATGGCAATTCGGAGGGTGGCGCGCGCTGCGGCACTGCAGTTCTGCGCAAGGCTGCCGATAACCCGTTCAAGGACAGGCGCGTGGGCACGCGCACGGGTTCGGATCAAGGCCGCAAGCTTAGCCGCCCGAACCCGCGATTCTGCGAAACGCGAACCGGATTGAGCCGAAAACACGCGACTTATTGCGGCTTTTCCCGGCAAGCGCCCTGTCCACAATGATTGGGCCCCCGATGAATCCTGGAGAACCCCCCATGAGCACCGCCGTCGCGTCACGCGAGCAACTGCACTCAGATCTGGATGCCGACATCATCCAGAAGCTGCGCATTCCGCCGCGCCCCGAAGTCGTTGCGCTGCTGCATGCCGAGGCCAACAAGGACGACCCGAGCTTCAAGCGCATCACCGAGATCATCGGCCGCGACCCCTCGCTCGTGGCGGCCCTGCTCAAGGCGGCCAACTCCCCCTTCTTCGGACTGAATCGCAGTGTCGGCTCGATCGAGCAGGCACTCACGCTGATGGGTCTGTCACAGGCGATGAGCCTGGTCACCGGCTTCGCCCTGCGCAACCTCGTGCCCACCAAGGACCCGCTGCTCACGCGCTTCTGGGATGCCTGCGCCCGCCGCGGCGCAGCCATGGCCTACATCGCCCAGAAGTCCCGCCGCTGCCCCATGGATCTGGCGCACATCGCCGGCATGTTCCTCGATGTGGGCATCCCGATCATGGCCAATCTGCATCCCAACTACCTGGACACCCTGCAGGCCGCCGGCGCCGAGATGGAGCGCACTGCGCGCGACGTCGAGCATGGTGAACATGGCGCAGACCACGCCAGCGTGGGCGTGCATCTGGCGCTCGAATGGAACATGCCCGACGAGCTTGCCTGGGCCATCGAGCTGCACCACGACATGGATGCACTGACCGACGACACCCTGGCCCCCGCCACGCGCGCCCTGGTGGCCGCTGCCGTGGTGGCCGACGAACTCGTGCCCGAGACCCAGGGCTTCGTGCACCGCGCGCCTTCGCAGGAAAGCCTCTCGCGCGCCATGAAGGTGCTGCGCATCGACGACGACACCCTGTTCGACTGGCGCCAGGACATTCCCAAGGCCCTCGCCGGCCTGTAAGTCCGGCTTCTCGCTTGACCTTCCCGCAGCGCGCCGGTGCGCTGCATGCCCCACCGGCGCCTCAAACGTGCGCCACCTGCCTGTGATCAGCGCGCCGTGGCTGCGGCGCCGGCCGCGCCGGTGGCCGCCTGGGCTGCAGCAGGCGCACGCATGCCCTCGATCTGGATCAGCAGGCGCACGTTGTCGCCCACGAAGGGCCAGCCGAAGTTCATGCCGTAGCGGCCGCGGCTGATCGATCCCTCGAAGTCCCCGCCGCAGTACTCGCCGCCGCGGATCGGATGCACATAGCAGCGGATGCCGCTGGTGCGCAGGGTCAGCGGATGGGTCTGGCCGCGCAGGGTCATCTCACCCGACACCTCGATCAGGCGATCCCCCTCGTAGCGCAGGGTGCGCCCCTCGAAGCGTGCGTCCGGGAACTGCGCCACATCGAAGAAGCGCGGGCCGCGCAGGCTCTCGTCGAACTCCGGCAGCCCGGTCGAGACCGATGCAATGTCCAGATCCACCGAGACGTCGGCCTGCTTGCCGGACTTGTCCAGCACGATCTGCCCGCCGCGGATCTGGAAACGCCCGCGCGTGGTGGAGGTGGCGAAGTGCCGGACCTCCCAGGTCACCATGCTGTAGCTGGGCTCGACGCTGAAGCGCTCGATGCCGTTGAGTTGCAGCGGCCGGGCGGCCAGTGCGGCATTGGAGATGCGCGCGGACTCGGACGCCGGATCGGCAGGTGCGGGGGCGGCCGATGTGCCGTTCGGTGTCGCGGCCGTCAGCGGCGTCTTGGCCGCGGGCGGCACCTGGCCCTGGGCCGGGCCGCCGATGCTGATCAGCAAGCAGGCTGCCGGGAGGAACCCGGCCGCCCAAAGCATGCGGGCACGGCACCGTGCCCGGGGACTCGCATGGATGTTGGCAGCGCACATCTCCTGCCCCTTTGCTGCGCCGTGGCGGCGCCTGGACGACAAGGTCCAAGCGTATCGCCACTGCGCGCCGCCGTGTCAGCTGTAAAGCGTGACAGAACGCATCAGCGGCCGGCCCGCGGGCGCTGCGGGCCGCGCCGAAGCCCTTACTGGCGGACGGCTTCGATCTGGATCAGCAGGCGGATGTCATCCGGAATGCCGGGCAGGCCGTAGGTCATGCCGTACAGGCTGCGCTTGATGGTGGTTTCAAAGTCGCCACCACAGACTTCGCGCTTGAAGAAGGGGTTCTGGTAGCAGTTGAAGCCCGTGCCCTTCAGGGTGACGGGGTTCGTCTTGCCCAGCATCGTGAGCGTGCCTTCCACGGCGGTGACCTTGTCACCCTCGAAGCTGAACTTCTCGCCCTTGAACACGGCGGTCGGGAATTTCTCGGCATTGAAGAAATCGGGGCCGGTCAGGTGCTTGTCGAAGGGTGCGACGCCGGTGTTCATGGAGCCCATCTGGATGGTGATCTCGGCGCGGCCGGTCTTGGCAGCACGGTCGATGGTGATGGAGCCGTCCTTCTTGTCGAAGCGGCCGCGGCTGGTGGAGGTGCCGAAGTGCTTGGTTTCCCAGGTCACGAAGGTGTGGGTGGGCTCGACCGAGTAGGTCACGGCCTGGGCCGATGCGTCAAAGCTGGAAGCGAAGGCGGCGGCAGCAACGAGGCTGGCGGCGAGGAGTTTCATGCTGTGGATCTCCGAAAGGGAATGGTGCGGGTGGGACAAGACAAGAACACGGCAGCGGCGACCCGCACGCGCCGCGCCGCAGGGAATCAGGCGATCAGACCTTCAGGCTCAGAGCTTGGGCACACCGCTCAACGCGAAGCGCACGCGCACCACCACG
>DASSQC010000059.1:0-3824 GCA_035702705.1 Burkholderiaceae bacterium
CATCACCGCACCGCTGAAGCGCGCGATTGCTGCGGCGCAGCGTATTGCCGAGGGCGATCTTGATGTCAGCGTCGAATCGCGAAGCGATGATGAAGCGGGGCAACTGCTGAACACCCTGAGGGCGATGATCCACAGCTTGCGGGGTACGGTCTCTGCGGTGCGTAGCGTCGCGGATTCCATCACGACCGCCAGCGCCGAAGTGGCCGTGGGCAACCAGGACCTCTCCGGGCGCACGGAGCAAGCCGCCAGCAACCTGCAGCAGACCGCAGCCTCCATGGCCCAGCTCTCGCAGACCGTGAACCAGAACGCCGAAGCCGCCCGCACCGCCAGCCAGCTGGCTGCAAGCGCCTCCTCGGTGGCGCAGCAAGGTGGCGAGGTGGTCGGCAAGGTCGTGCACACGATGAGTGACATCACCGTCGCCAGCAAGAAGATCAGCGAGATCATCGGCGTGATCGACGGCATTGCCTTCCAGACCAACATCCTGGCCTTGAACGCCAGCGTGGAAGCGGCGCGTGCCGGCGAGCAGGGCCGCGGCTTTGCCGTGGTGGCCGGCGAGGTGCGCAACCTCGCGCAGCGCAGCGCCGAAGCGGCCAAGGAAATCAAGACACTGATCAGTGCCAGCACCGAGCGTGTGGAAGCCGGCAGTCAGCTCGTCGAGCAGGCCGGCGCCACCATGACCGAGATCGTGTCCAGCGTGCAGCGCGTGACCGACATGATCGGCGAGATCACCGCCAGCACCACCGAGCAGGCCAGCGGCATCGGCCAGGTGAACCAGGCCGTGGGTCAGCTCGACCAGATGACGCAGCAGAACGCTGCGCTGGTGGAGCAGAGCGCTGCGGCCGCAGAGAGCCTGAAGGATCAGGCCCAGAAACTGGCGCAGGCAGTCGGCGTGTTCCGGCTCCGGGTCGCTTGAGAGATTGGCATGAAGGGGCGCCGGAAGCTGGCGCCGAGGGGATGAGATGTTCAGGAATTTGAGTGTGGCAGCCAAGATGGCCGGCGTGATCGGCCTGCTGCTGGTATCGATTGCCATCACGGCGATCACGGCTGTCGTGATGTTGACGGTGCAGGCCGACAAGTTTGGTGCCGTGCTGGATGGGGATGTGGCCCAGTCCCAGCGCCTTGCAGACATGCGTGCCAACATGGCCATCATGCGTCTGCATGAGAAGGATGTGCTCCTGGCGGGTGGCGATGCCGAGAAGGTGGCCGCCGCCGGAAAGGCCTGGAAGGCGGAACTTGCCCGTGTCCAGAGCCTGCTCAAGGAGGTTGGAGAGAACAACAGCGAGCAGGCGATTGCGGCCGAGGTCGCCAAGATGAGCGACGCCGTCAGCCAGTACGCCAAGAACTTTGACAGCGTGGTCGCGGCCATGGGCGGTGGCAATCCCATGATGAGCATGTTTGCCGAGACGGCACTCGGGCCGGTGCGCCAGATGATCGCCAAGGCAGACGAAGCCGCCTTGCAGATCGTCAAGCTCCAGCTGGACGACGCGGCGCGCAAGCGCAGCGAGGCCGCGAGCTACAAGCAGGTTGCCGTGGTGGTCGAGCTGAGCGTGCTCGCTGCAGCCTTGCTGGTCGGCATCGGTGCAGGCTGGTGGCTCGTGCGCACGATCAAGGGGCCGCTTGACGAAGCGCGGCGCTTTGCGCGCAGCGTGGCACAGGGTGATCTGGCGGCGACCATCGAGATTCGCCGTGGCGATGAGTTCGGCCGCCTGCTGGATTCGCTGGTGGACATGCAGGCTGCGCTTCGGACCGTGGTGTCGGACGTGCGTGCCTCGGTGTCGTCCATCTCCGTGGCCTCTTCGGAGGTGGCGGTGGGGAACCAGGATCTGTCCCAGCGCACTGAACAGGCTGCCAGCAATCTTCAGCAGACGGCCTCGGCCATCGAGCAGCTCACGGCGACGGTTGCCCACTCGGCCGACAACGCACGCCAGGCCAGCCAGATGGCGCATGCGGCCAGTGCAGAGGCCAGCCGCGGTGGGGAGGTGGTCAGCCAGGTGGTGCACACCATGGAAGAGATCTCGAATCACTCCAGGAAGATCAACGAGATCATTGGCGTGATCGACGGCATTGCTTTCCAGACCAACATCCTGGCCCTGAACGCCAGCGTGGAAGCCGCCCGGGCCGGCGAGCAGGGCCGCGGCTTTGCCGTGGTGGCCGGTGAGGTGCGCAACCTCGCCCAGCGCAGCGCGCAGGCAGCCAAGGAGATCAAGACCCTGATCGGCGCGAGCACGGAGCGCGTGGCTGCGGGCAGCGAGCTGGTTCAGGCCGCAGGCGCGGCCATGAGCGGCATCGTGAGCTCCGTGACGCAGGTGAGCGACATCATCGGCGAGATCAGCTCGGCCATGGGCGAGCAGACCAGCGGCATCGGCGAGGTCAATGGCTCGGTGGCCCGCCTGGATCAGATGACGCAGCAGAACGCCGCGCTGGTCGAGCAGTCCGCGGCTGCCGCCGAAAGTCTGAAGGGACAGGCCGAGCGTCTCGCTCGCGCAGTGAGCGTATTCCGGGTGGAAACAGCCTGAGACACTGAGCGACTGCTCCTCGAGAAAGCGCCTTCGGGCGCTTTTTTCATGGCTGAAATCAATTGATTTTTTGATGAACACGCCCCATTTCCGCATGCCTGGCGGTCGTTTCAGAGGTTTATCAACTTCGATTTACCTGGCCGAAAGTGCATTGCCTGACTCTTGCAGATTGACTTCGCAACGGCATGAGCATGGCGTGAACGGCCTGGTGTTCATCCGGCTTCAGTGGGTTGGGTGCGGGTGGATGCGGCGCAGGACCAGGAACGGACTGCTTCTGGCCTGCCGGTGGAGGCGACTGCTGCACCTGGGTCCGACCCGCCTGGGCATGCGGCTGGCCGCATGACGCATCTGGCAGGCTTCAGTCGGCTGCGCAGTGCTGGCCAGCGCAAGCCCTGTGCGGTAAGGCGCCTGATGCTGTCGATCCGGCAGCCAGCCGGTCGGACGATCAACCGAGGATCCAGCCCAGCATCCGCTCGATCGCGATGCTCAACGGCTGCTGCATGAAGGGCAGGGTGATGAACAGGGCGACGAGGCCCGAGATCACCGTCACGGGAAACGCCAGCGAGAACACCTGGAATTGCGGCGCCACCCGGCTCATGACCCCGAGCGCCAGGTTCATGAAGCCGATCAGCACGATGAAGGGCAGCGCAATGGTGAGGGCAATCTCGAACATCTGCGCACCCAGCTGCATCATGGGCACGGCGCTGAGCACGCCCAGCGGATTGCTGCCAACTGGAAAGAGATCAAAGCTCTTGGTAATGGCCGCAAGCAGCAGGTAGTGCCCGTTCATGGCCAGAAAGAGCAGCATGGTCAGCACGCCCATCATCCGGTTGACGGCATTGCTCTGTCCGCCCTGTGTGGGGTCAAAGAAGGAGGCGAAGCCCAGCCCCATCTGCAGGCCGATGAGTTCGCCCGCCAGCTCGATGGCCGCGAACACCAGCCGCACGGTGAAGCCGATGGTCAGTCCGATCAGAACCTGCTGGACCGCCAGGCCGAACATCGGTACCAGGTCGAGCGTGCGGGCGGCGTCCGGGACGTCCGGTGCGAGCAGCAGCGCAATCAGCGCAGCGAGCGCGATTCGGACTCGCGTGGGCACTGCGCGGTTGCCCAGGAACGGTGCAACCGAAAACAGCGCGAGGACACGGATGAAAGGCCAGATGAAGGCCGCGACCCAGCCCAGGACCAGGGTGTCGGTGAGCTGGATCATGGCGGGTGCTGCGACGCTGCGCGTATCAGCCGATCGCGCCGGGGATCGATTCGATCAGTGTGCGCAGATAGCTCACCATCATGCTCATCATCCACGGGCCG
>DASSQC010000060.1:0-2738 GCA_035702705.1 Burkholderiaceae bacterium
GCTGTAGAGCGCGCGATCGGCCCGCTCGAGCATGCGCGCCGCGTCATCACCCCTGCGCCATGCGGTCACGCCGGCCGAGAAGGTCTGGCCCTGCGGCGTGGCCTGCTGCACGCGCAGCAGCATCTGCTGGGCGTCATGCAGGGCGCAATCCGGCAGCAGCACGATGAACTCCTCGCCGCCGAAACGCGCCAGCAGGTCGGCCGGCCGCAGGTGCAGGCGCCACGCGTCGGCCGCTTCCTTGAGCAGCGCATCCCCCGAGGGGTGACCATGCGTGTCGTTGAACTGCTTGAAGCGATCGAGGTCGATGATCGCCAGGCACAGGGGGCCGCCCGAGCGCTCTGCACGATGGATTTCCAGGGCCAGGCGCTCCTCGAATGCACGGCGGTTGGGCAGGCGGGTGAGCGGATCGGTTCGCGCCAGCGCCTCGAGACGATCCATGAGCTCCTGCTGGCGCACCAGGCTGCGGCGCAGCAGGAAGATCAGCAGCACGGCCAGTCCGATGATGAGGCCGGTCAGCCCCATCAGCAGCCGGCGCAGCGCCACATCGCGTGATGCCTGGGTCTGACCGAGCCTCAGGGCCGACTCGCGTGCACTCGCGGCGGTCTGGCCGCTCAGCGTCATGAGCTTGCTGATGGTCTGTTGTTCTGCGACGAGGAGCATGCCGAGGGCCTCGCCCGATGCGCCCGGCACCGGGCGCGCGAGCTGCCCCAGCAGATCCGCGTGCAGGGCGTCAAACCGGTCCAGCTGCGTGCGCAGCAGCGTCACCTGTGATTCGGGGCTGCCCGGGGGTTGCAGCACGGCCATGCGCGCAAGCAGCTGCGCGTAGCGACCACGCGCCAGGTTGAAGGCCTGCAGTGACTCGGCGTCGGCACTGACTGGGCCCTTGCTCTGCACGAACTCGAAGGCCAGCGCGGCCTGCCAGCGCGCCAGTTCAAGCGCCTGCAGCTGCAGCTCGTTGGCAATCGCACTGATCTCCTCGGCGCCTTGCACCTGGGTCTGTGTGTGCGTCTCGGCAAGCGCACCGAAGCGCAGCACGACGATCAGCGCAATCGCAAGCAGGATGATCAGGCCGGCCAGCAGCGCATCGCGCAGCAGGTCCCGGCGCAGACCGCTGGGACGATGCAACGCGGGCAGATCACTCCGGGGAGCGGGGTCCGGGTGGGTCATCGGCACATTGTGCAATGGGGGCTACAGTGCGCGCATGAAAACCCCGCCTCATCTTCCGTTGTTGCAACTTGCCGTTCGCCGCCTGATCGTCGGGGCATGCGTGATCGCACTGAGCGCATGTTCACCCCGGTTCGACTGGCGCGAGATGCCGGCGGCCAACGATCGAGTGACTGCGCTGTTTCCGGCCAAGCCAGCCAGCGCGACTCGACAGGTGAAGCTCGGCGAGACCAGCTACGCCATCACCCTGACCGGCGCGCGCGTTGATCTGGCCCAGTTCGCCGCCGGCCAGCTCAGCGTGCCCGAAGGCGGTTCAGCCGCGGCCGTTGCACAGACCTGGGCGGCGGCCATGCAGGCCAACCTGAAGCCCGCTGCGCCGTCCGTGCCCAGGCCGGTGCAGGTGCCGGGCGCCGATGGCGCCATCGAGATCGCCGCTCGCGGCACGGTCGAGGGCGCAAGCGGGCAGCTGCTGGCCCGCTTTGCCTGGCGCGGCAACGAGGTGGTGAGCGCGATCGCGCTCGGTCCGGACGGCAGCCTGAGCACGGAAGCTGCCGAGCAGTTCGTCCACTCGCTCAAGCTGCGCTGAGCACGCCCCGGTATTGAACGCATTCGGCCAGGTGCGGTGCGTCGATGTCAGCGCTGCCTGCCAGATCGGCAGTGGTTCGCGCCAGCTTGAGCACCCGGTGCACTGTGCGTGCCGACCAGGACATCCTGCTCATTGCACGACGCAGCATGGCATCGGCCTCCGGACGCAGCGTGCAGTGCACGCGCAGCTGGCCTTCGTCGAGCAGTGCATTGAGCTTGCCCTGACGCGCGAGCATGCGCTCGCGCGCTGCACGCACGCGCTGAGCGATTGCGGCGCTGGATTCCGAAGGGGCGGCACTGAGCAGCTCAGCCTCTGAAAGCGAGGGCACTTCGACCTGCAGATCGATCCGGTCGAGCAGCGGGCCGGACAGCTTGCCCTGGTAGCGACTGATCTGATCGGGTGTGCAGCGGCAGGGCTTGATGCGGTGTCCCAGATAGCCGCACGGACAGGGATTCATGGCGGCAACCAGCTGGAAGCGTGCTGGAAACTCCGCCTGCCGTGCTGCACGGCTGATGTGGATACGCCCGCTCTCAAGCGGCTCGCGCAGCACTTCAAGCACGCGTCGGTCCCATTCGGTGAGTTCGTCCAGGAACAGCACGCCATGATGCGCCAGGGAAATCTCGCCTGGGCGCGGCGCCGATCCACCACCCACCAGCGCCACCGCGCTGGCCGTGTGATGCGGCGCCCGGAAGGGCCGCTGCCGCCATAGCGCCGGATCAAAGCGCCCGACCAGCGACAGCACGGCCGCCGATTCCAGCGCCTCCTCTTCGGACAGAGGCGGCATCAGGCCGGCAACGCGCTTGGCCAGCATGCTCTTGCCCGTGCCCGGCGGCCCGATCAGCAGCACCGAATGCCCGCCTGCGGCCGCAATCTCCATGGCGCGTCGGGCCGCTGCCTGCCCGCGGACGTCGGCCATGTCGGGCTGCGCGGCGACGGACTGCTCGCCGGGCTGTGCCTGCACCGTGGCCAGTGGCGTGGTCCCTGAGAG
>DASSQC010000061.1:0-6812 GCA_035702705.1 Burkholderiaceae bacterium
AGTGCCGCGACCGGGACGGCCAGGAGCACATTGCCGGCAATGGCCACGGTCTGGCTGCGCGCCATCTTCACGCACAGGTCTGCCGTCTTCTGCATCGAAAGCGGCGTGCCATCGTCCTCGCTGAGGCGGCGCGCGAGCACAGCGGCCGTCATGGCCGGCTGCTTGGTGGCCACGGTGCCGTGGATCATGTGGATGAACACGAAGCCCAGCCCGTAATTCAGGCAAACGAAGAGGGCCTCCCACAGCAGAGGGAAGTGCGCCGCAGCGATCTTGATCTTGAGAATGGCCATGAACGCCACCACGACGCCTGCAACGCAGGCTGCGCGCAGCAGTGCGGCCCATTCGGTGCGCGAATTGGCCACGTAATGCTCGCCGCTCTGGCTGGCGCTCTCGGTCATTCGATAGGCCAGGTCGGCACTCGACCGACGGATGAGCGCCTTCAGGCTGTCGCGCTGCGCGTGGGCATGCAGGAGCTCCTGCAGCAGCGCGGCCGGATGCTCTGGCCTACCTGCGTCATCGTGCAGGGCAAGCAGCAGTTGCCGCAGGCGGATCGATGCGTCGCGCAGGCTGCGGATCTGGTGCGTGAGCGCGGCGGTCGTGCCGGATTCGCGGGCCCGGTCACGCCATTGCACGGCCAGCGCTTCGGCGCGGGCCAGCCGGCCGAGCAGGTCTGCCTTGGCTCGCGCGGGTGAATCGGCAGCGGACAGGGCGCCCACCATCGTGGGCAATCCGGTGAACACCTCGGTTTCCCGGGCGTCGGGTCGGATGAGCGCCTGCAGGTCCGGCGACAGGGTGGCTGCCGCAGCGCGCAGCGCGATCCAGTGCATGGCTTCCTGCAGCTCCTGCCGCAGATGCTCGGCGGCAGCGCCTTCGCGTGTCCACGCGGGCGACCGGCCGAGCAGGTCCAGCAGGCGACACCAGGCCTGCGCCTGCCCGTCCTGCACGTCGGCTGAGGCCAGGCCAGCGTCGACCAGGGCATGCAGCACCGCCTGCGCGCCGGATGCCGCCACCACGGGCGGCACGATCTTTCGGCCGATCCGGCCAAGCGTCTGGGCAAGCAGGCCCTGACCGGCGGCCAGGCCGACTTCGGCGAGCTCGGCGCGGACCTCACCAGTTAGCAGCTCACCGGCGAGCAACTGACCCAGACCATCGCGCCAGTCAGGCTCGCGCTCGAGCAGCGCGCAGACCCACTCCAGCGCAGCGACGATGTTTTCTGAAGCGACGAGGCCTGCGAGGCGGCGCAGGCGCGCAACGCGGTCGGTGCGCGGATCCTGCCCGACCAGGCGCAGAACCGATTCGATCTGCTCCTTGCCGTAGCTGCTCAGTGAAGCATGCATCCTGTACCCCCCGCATGACCGAATGGCGTGCCCGGGCCGATGCAGCGCCGCAGTGCACAATGTGCCGATGAACCCGCTCAGCACCGTCGCGCCCGCCGGGGCGTTCAGGCACTCGATCCGTGTGTACTTCGAGGATACCGACGCCGCCGGAATCGTGTACTACGCCAACTACCTGAAGTTCATGGAACGTGCGCGCACGGAGTGGCTGCGCGCACTGGATCATCCGCATGCCGCCATGGTGCAGCATGACCAGAGCGTGTTCGTGGTGCAGGCCGTGCAGATGCAGTACATCGCGCCTGCCCGGTTGGAGGAGGTGCTGGAGATCGCCACCTGCATGCGCGAGGTGGGCCGTGCGAGCCTGACACTCGACCAGTGGGCGCTGCGTGACGGCCAGTGCCTGGTGGCCAGCCGCATCCGCCTCGGCCATGTGGATACGCAAACCCTGCGGCCCAAGCGGATCGCCCCTGCGCTGGCCCGGCTGCTGCAGGCGCAGCTCAATGCCCCGGCCGCATCGCAGTAGCCAGCCGGTCCGCGACCAGCTGTACGAGCCAGTCGCCTGCTGAATCGGGCGCAGCCACGCAGGCGGCCCGCTGCTCGGCCACAAACTGCCGCACGCGGGACGCCAGGCGCTCGGTGTCGTGCTGGAGCGCATCGATGGCGTCTTGCAGCTCGCCGCTCGGCGCACCGGGCCGCACGACATGCCCCAGCCCAAGCGATGCAATCCGCTCGCCTGTCAGGTACTGCTCGGCCTGGGTCGGGACCACCAGCACAGGCAGGCCGGCGGCCAGCGCCTGCAGCGTGGCCCCCTGACCGCCGTGGGTCACGGCAAAACGTGCGCTCGCGAATTCCCTTCCGAGATCGGCAATCCACTCCTCGATCCGGACACTTGATCCCGCCAGTGCCTGCTTCACCTCGGCGCCCAGGTCGGGCACTGCAGCGAGCGTGTCCACCCCGGCACGCGCCAGTGCCTGCAGCACGGGAAACGCAGCACCGGACGGGTCCCAGCGCAGATAGGCCACGGCATCGCGTCGCACCGCTGAGGCAGCGGATGCATCGGGTAGAGCGATGCTCGCTCCGACGGGTCCAAGGTAGGCCGGGTGTTGCCTGAACCCGGCATAGGGGTCGAGGGCTGGCCAGGTCGTCAACACCGGGGTGGAACCGGCATAGAGCTCACCCATCGCTCCCAGGGGTGCCAGCCCGCGCGAACTGAGTGCGGCATTGCAGGCCAGAAGCGCGCGGTACTCGGCAGCCAGCAGCCGGTCTGGAGGAACTGCAGACCAATGCCGAAAGCCCGGCCAGGGTGCCCAGGCCGGCGCCACGCAGAAGCCTGCCCCCACGGAGAGGGCGGGCAGATGCCGGCAGCGCGCGGCCAGCAAGGCCGTCGGGGCGAAGTCCTCGATCAGCAGATCAGCAGCCGCCTGGGCCAGCGCGCGCTCCCATACAGCGAGCGCCGCTTCAAGTGCAGATCGATCGAGAAACCCGGCCACTTCGATGCACTCGGCAAAGTTGCCTGGATCTGGAATGGAAGGGGCAACCTGCGGGGCATCCACCGCGAGCGTGAGGTAACGGTGAGCGGCCCGGCATCGTGCAGCCCGACTCGCATGGACGGCAAACACGATCTCATGGCCGTGGGCTGCCAGCCGGTCCGCCACCCAAAGCGACACGGCCTCGTGCCCGGAACCGGCGCCCAGCTCCCAGGCCAACATGATGCGGGCCATGCACTCCTCCTCTGATGCAGACGGACTGAACCTCGTGCGCTTGTGTCGGTCTGTAAGCGCAGGCTTTGTAACATCGGGAGCAGTTCTGCCCTAGTGCGGAGCACTGACTCGCCAGCCCCGACACACACACACGTCATCGCGCCCATGCCCACGACCTCGGATCTTTCCGTTCTCACTCTCATCACACAGGCCAGTGTGGTCGTTCAGATCGTGATGGCGGGCCTGGTGCTTGCCTCGCTGGTGTCGTGGTACACGATTTTCCGCAAGCACTTCGGGCTGTCTTCCGCGATGGCGGCGACACGCCGCTTCGAGCATGAATTCTGGAGCGGTGGCGATCTTGCGGCACTGCTGCAGCGCGCCCAGCAGCGCAAGGGGCGCGACGGCGGCCCCCTCGAGCGCATCTTCGAGGCCGGTCTGCACGAATTCATGAAAGTGCGAACCAGCCGGCCCGGCGATCCCGGCAGCCAGATGGATGGCGCACGGCGTGCCATGCGGGCCACCTATCAGCGTGAGATGGATGCGCTTGAGCGCAAGCTGCCTTTCCTTGCATCGGTGGGCTCGGTATCGCCGTATGTGGGTCTGTTCGGAACCGTCTGGGGCATCATGAATGCGTTTCGCGGGCTGGCCAACGTGCAGCAGGCCACGCTTGCCCATGTGGCACCCGGCATCGCCGAGGCGCTGATCGCCACGGCGATCGGGCTGTTCGCCGCCATTCCTGCCACCGTGGCCTACAACCGCTTCGTGGCAGACTCCGACCGACTGGCCAATCGCTTCGAGACCTTCATGGATGAGTTCTCGAACATCCTGCAGCGCCAGACGCGCTGATCCGGAGCAAGGGCATGAGTGACTGGCGGGTCCGGCGCGCCAAGCGCTTCAAGGCAGAGATCAACGTCGTTCCCTATATCGACGTGATGCTCGTGCTGCTGATCATCTTCATGGTGTCTGCACCGCTGATCGCCCCTTCTGTCGTCAATCTGCCGTCTGTCGGCTCGCGCAGCACACAGCAGTCCGAACGCCCGGTCGAACTGGTGATCGACAAGTCGGGGCAGATCATCGAAGCCGTGGACCGAGAGACGGCCAAGCCCCTGGGCACAAGCCGGATCGAGGACATTGCCGTCGCCGTACTGGCGCTGCAGCAGAAGGCCGACAAGCCGGTGGTGATCTCAGCGGACAAGGATGTGCGCTACGAGGAAGTGCTCAAGGTCATGGACGGGCTGCAGCGCAAGGGCGTAAAGCGCGTAGGCCTGGCCGTGAAGCCCGCGAGCTGAGATCCGCATGCCGCTGGACGCCCCCACCGCCACAGCACGGGTCGACATGGACCGCCTGGCGGCGATTGCCGCCATGACGTCGCCGGGCCGCCGCGTGCCGCCGCCCCCAGGCGGCTGGCAGTCCTGGGGCCTGTCGCTTGTGGCGCATGGTGCACTTGTCGTCGCCCTGCTGTTCAGCGTGCGCTGGCAGTCGGCCCATGTGGATGCGATCGAGGCTGAGCTATGGAGCCCGACGCCACAGCTGGCCGCGCCGCCCGCCCCGCCGCCCCCCGAGCCGGCCGCCGTCCAGGCGCCAAAGCCCGAACCCAAGGTGGATGACGCAGCCGTGCAGGCTGAAATCGCCTTGCGCAAGATTCGCGAAGCGGAGGAACGCAAGCGCCTCCAGGAGCGTGAACGAAAGGCACAAGAACTGCGCGACCGAATGGAACGCGAAAGAATGCTCAAGGCCGAACGGGACAAGGCGGCACGTGCCAAGGCCGAAGCTGACGCAGCGGAGCGACGACAACTCGACAATGTGCGCCGTCTCCAGGCGCAGGCCACGCAACCGTTGGGTTCAGGCAGCGCAGACGCCACGTCCAGCCCGCGCGGTGACCCCACCTTCAATGCGAAGGTGGTGGCCTGCGTCCGTCCGAACGTGAGCTTTCCCATCGGACTGGTACGCGGGAACGCGCCGAGCGAATTTCTGGTCGAACGCCTCCCGGACGGCAGCATCGGCCGGGTGACGGTGCGCCGCTCCGGTGGCAACTCCGCATTCGACGATGCAGTCGTACGGGGGATTCGCGCATGCAACCCCTTCCCACGTCCGCCTGGCGATGCAAGGGAATTCACCATCAGTTACCGCCCCGAAGACGCAGGCGGTTGACGTCAAAATGACCCTCATGCAATCTCGCCCCTCCTCTAACCGCCATCGATCTCCTCTGATGAAGTCTCTCGTGCGTCCGCTTGGCGCTGCATGGCGGCAGCTGTGCGCAGCACTGATGCTGCTGCTCGGCGCCCAGGCTGCACATGCCCAGCTGCGCGTCGAAATCTCGGGGGTTGGATCGCAGCAGTTCCCGATTGCCGTGCTCGCGTTTTCCGGAGATGCGCTGCCGCAGGATGTTGCCGGCATCATCCGCGCCAACCTCACCCGCAGCGGCATGTTCCGAGTGATGGATTCCGGGGCGACTGCACTGCCGGACAATGCCACGCTCAACTTCGCCGATTGGCGCAGCCGCGGTGCGGATGCGGTGGTGATCGGGCAGGTCCAGCGACTTGCCAGCGGCGCCTATGACATCCGCTTTCGGCTGTTCGACGCAGTCAAGCAGCAGCAGCTGGACGCCGGTGCCTACACGGCACAGCTCAATATGCTGCGGTTCACCTCCCACCAGATCGCAGATCGGATCTATGAGCGCATCACGGGCGAAAAGGGCGTCTTCGCCACCCGCATCGCGTACGTCGTGAAATTGAGCAAGGAGTCCTACGAGCTTCAGGTCTCGGATGCAGACGGCCAGAACGCGCAGACGGCGCTCCGCTCGAGGGAACCCATCATTTCGCCGACCTGGTCGCCGGACGGCCTGCGCCTGGCCTACGTGTCGTTCGAGGACAAGAAGCCGGTGGTCTTCGTGCACGAGGTGGAGACAGGTCGCCGGACCCGGGTGGCGGCCTTCCGCGGTTCGAACAGCGCGCCGGCGTTCTCCCCCGATGGGCGCACTCTCGCCGTGGTACTGACGCGCGACGGCTTCTCGCAGATCTTCACGATGCCCGTGGGCGGTGGGGACCCGGTCCGCATGACACGCTCGAATGCGATCGATACCGAACCAACCTACAGTTCAGACGGCCAGATCTACTTCACGAGCGACCGTGCAGGCGGGCCGCAGATCTACCGCATGCCGGCTGCAGGCGGCGAAGCAACGCGGGTGACCTTCCGCGGGGACTACAACATCAGCCCGACGGTGTCCCCCGACGGCAAGACACTGGCCTATGTGAGCCGCAGGTCCGGTCGGTTCCAGGTCTTCGCGCTGGATCTTTCATCCGGCACGGAACTCCAACTGACGGAGACGGTCAGGGATGAGTCTCCCAGCTTTGCTCCGAACGGCAAGGTATTGATCTACGCGACCGAGGCACGCGGACGTGGTGCACTGGCCACGGTAAGCAGCGATGGTCGTATTCGCCAGATCCTGACCACCCAGGCTGGAGATATCCGTGAACCCGCGTGGAGTCCCTGGCCGCGAGGCGTGCAGCCCTGAGTGCACACCCCTCGTCCGTGAGCCCACAGCGAAGTACCCTAGACGTCATAAACCAAGAGGAAATCGCCATGTTTCGCCTGCTAGCCGCCGCCTCGTTTGTTGCCCTGCTCTCGGCCTGCGCGTCCAACGTGCCGCTTGATGACAAGCCCGCGACGCCCGTCGAGAACAAGAGCGTGCCCGCCCCGGGCAGCAGTACCCCTGCCGCCCAGCCGGGTGCAACCGGCGCGATGCCGACCGTGGACGCCCGGCGCAACGATGCAGCAC
>DASSQC010000062.1:0-2541 GCA_035702705.1 Burkholderiaceae bacterium
AACCACGGCGGCGTCGACTTCCTGATCAACAACGCCGGCCGCTCGATCCGCCGCGCCATCGAGAACAGCTACGACCGCTTCCACGACTTCGAGCGCACGATGCAGCTGAACTACTTCGGCTGCCTGCGCATCACCATGGGCCTGCTGCCAGGCATGGTGGCCAAGCGCCGCGGCCATGTGGTCAACATCAGCTCGATCGGTGTGCTGACCAACGCGCCGCGCTTCTCGGCCTATGTGGCATCCAAGGCTGCGCTGGATGCCTGGACGCGCTGTGCAGCGTCTGAATTTGCCGACCAGGGCGTGACCTTCACCACCATCAACATGCCCCTGGTGCGCACGCCGATGATTGCGCCCACCAAGCTGTACAACAACGTGCCCACGCTCTCGCCCGAAGAGGCCGCCGACCTCATTGCCGAGGCCGTCGTCTACAAGCCGGCGCGCATCGCCACCCGCCTGGGCATCACGGGACAGGTGCTGCACGCGCTGTCGCCGAAGATCGCGCAGATCATCATGAACACCAGCTTCCGCATGTTCCCGGACAGCGATGCCGCCAAGGGCGCCAAGGACGGCAGCAAGCCGCCGTCACTGAGCGCCGATCAGGTGGCCTTCCAGCAACTGCTGCGCGGCGTGCACTTCTAGGCGCTCAGCACATGTCACCGGCCCGTCGTGTTCCGGCGGGCCTTTTTTCTTGTAGCAGTGGTACCGGCGCCGGGCCAGTTGCCCAATTGCCTACGCATGCTGCGCGTCCGGTGCAGGCCTCCGCGCCATGGACCTTGAGAATCCGCTGTGACCGGACCTGTGTGTCACATTGAAATGCGGATCGAGCATTCATGCGGCTTTCGAGGGTTTTTTGCCCGGAAAGCCGCATGGGACAAGCGGAAAGCCTGCCGGATAACACGGCTTTCGGCATCCATTGTCTGCGCGAGTTATTACAGTCAACGGCCGTTTCGCGCCATTCTTCGTACCCGATATCGCCATGCCTCTTTCACTGCATGACCACGCCGATGGCCACCAGCGCTGCTCGTGGTGCGGCGAGTTGCCCGACTACATCCACTACCACGACACCGAGTGGGGCTGGCCCGTGGCCGATGACCGCCGCCTGTTCGAGAAGATGGTGCTCGAGGGTTTCCAGTCCGGTCTGTCCTGGCTCACCATCCTGCGCAAGCGCGAGGCCTTTCGTGAGGTGTTTGCCGGCTTCGACTTCGCGAAAGTCGCGCGGTTCGGCGAGAAGGACGTCGAGCGTTTGCTGGGCGATGCGCGCATCGTGCGCCACCGCGGCAAGATCGAATCCGCCATTAACAACGCGCGGCAAGTCTGCACGCTGCTCGACCGGGTGGACAGCCTGGCGGCCTATGTCTGGCAGTTCGAGGCACCCAAGGCGAGCCGACCCCAACGCATCACGCCAGAAGTGGCCATGACCCTGACCGAGAGCGCCGAGTCCCGCGCCTTGTCCAAGGACCTCAAGAGGCGCGGCTTCTCCTTCGTCGGCCCCACCACCATGTACGCCTTCATGCAGTCCATGGGCATGGTGAACGACCACATGCACGGCTGCCACGTGCGAGAAGCGGTCGAGCTTGCGCGCGAGGCGTTTGTTCGGCCGGGGCGATGAGTCATGGCTGTCCCGAGAGGCATGTTGCTGCGTGTCGCCATACTGCACTGCTCTCTCGACAACAGAGTGCATGGATTCCGTCCGACGCTTCCAGAAGGGCTTGCTGACTGCACATTCCAATTGCATGAAGCTGCGGAGATACGCGTTCCTACACACCATCAAGAACATCGTCGATGAATCGTCCCGACGCGGCGAATTTCGGGAGAGGCGTGCTGCGTTGATGGACGGCTGGCGCGTGTTACTGAACGCCCAACAGTGACGGGGCCTCTGATCCGTCGCGCTGAGTTGCATGAGTGCCGTGTGACGCATCGGCAATTGCAACGGAAGGTATCTCAGGCTGCGCCATAGAGCAGCAGCTACCCCGTTCGAGTGATTTTCGGTCGAGACAAACCCCCAACGCGCTCCATAGACTTGCATCCATAGCAAGCCAGCCTGCGCCTCTCCTCCCCGATGTCGCAGCGCCGGCAGGGGATCAGTCCATGAGCAAGCCGTTTGCGCAGCTGCGCGCGCCCGCGGGCGTCGCCAAGTCGTCGCTGCTGTTTCATCGCCTCGAACACGCCGAGCGCCTGAACAGTACGCAGGCGAGCACCCTGCAATTCTTCAGCCTGGATGCCGCCGTCGATCTGCACGGTCTGCTCGGTCAGCACCTCACCAGTGAAGTGCGACTGAGCCTGGCCGACGAGTCTGTACGCCGGGTCGATGGCATGGTCGCCGCGGCCCGACAGCTCGACATGATCGGACGCTACGTCCGATACGAAGTCGAGCTACGGCCTTGGCTGTGGTTCCTCAGCCTGACGACCGACTGCAAGATCTTCCAGGACCAGACGGTGCCTGAGATTCTGCAGGCGGTGTTCGCCGACCACCCGATTGCAAAGACCGAGTTCAAACTCACCCATCCATACGCCAAGCGGCCGTACACCGTCCAGTACGCT
>DASSQC010000063.1:0-4427 GCA_035702705.1 Burkholderiaceae bacterium
CTCCAGAGGGCATGCCGAAGCGTGCAAACGCTGCGACATCTTCTTCAAACAGTTCACCGGCCTCGGCCACCGCCAGCCGTCCGGCACGATCGATCACATAGACGCGCGGCAGGCCGGGCCGGCTGCCGAGTGCCTGGCTCAGCGCCGCGGCATCAAAACTGACGGGGAAGGTGTAGCCCCGCTCGTTCATGTAGCGAATGGCGTCCTCGGGCCGCGTGTCGATCGACACGCTGACCATACGCAAGCTGCTGCGGCTCGCGCGCAGCTGCTCGTACAGCTTCTGGTAGTACGGCGTCTGGCGCGCGCAGAACGGGCACCAGCTCGCCCAGACATAGATCAGCACCGGCCCGCGCAGCGCCGTGGCGTCAAGCACCGTGCCGTCGGCCAGCCGCAGGCTGGGCAGCGTCACGGCATCACCCAGCTTCTGCGCCAGCGCGGCCGGCGCCGTGACTGCCAGCGCGCTGGCGAACAGGGTGAGCGCCAGCCAGCGAATCGCGCCGCGTCGCGGAGTGGACTGCTGCGGCGTCATGGGGTCGGCCCCGGCGCGCTACTGCGTGTTGACCGGGCTCTGCGGATCGAGCAGCAGGGCCATGACATGCCTGATCTGGTCCTGATTGAGGATGCCAGCGGCGCCATAGCGGGGCATGTTGCTGCAGGCGTTGAAGGCATGGCTGTTCCAGATCTTGGCCCAGGTGTAGCGCATGATGGCCTCGGGCGCCTGGGGCTGCCCCCCGCTGCGCAGCTTGCCGTACTGATAGAGGCTGGGCCCGATGTTGCCGTAGGAGATCTCGGCCTTCTGGATCTGGTGGCAGGCATAGCAGTTGCCACCGGCCACGGTGCTGGCCGTGTCCGAGAACTGCAGACCGCGACCGTTCTGCGCGATCTGCTCGCCCACCTTCCAGTCGCCGAGCCAGTTGTTGTTGTCGGGGTACTTCACCGCATCGAGTGCCGCCTTTTCCAGCTTGTCGCGCTGCGCCTTGGGCATTTCGCTGGTGGCGTACTGCGAGCAACTGGCCTGCAGCTCGCTCTGGTCGAGGCGATCGAGCTGCGCGATGCCGCGCGCCTGGAAGCTGCCCTTCAGGGTGGCCGTGGCTTCCTCGGTGCTGGGCGGGGAGTACGTGGCACACGAGGCCAGCAGGAAGATGGCCGTGATCGAGAGAATCTTCTTCATGGTCGTCCTCCGTTAGCGCTTGATGGCGGGGGCATCCATCGTGCCGCCGCTGGCCTTGACCCCGAGATAGGTGATCAGATCGATCGAGGTCTGGGAGGTGTACTTGAGTTCGGGGAAGCGCTGCTGCCGGAAGCAGTCGTACAGGCGCCACTGCATGGTGCGCACCGCGCCCTGGGACACGCGATAGGCCGGCCAGGTGGAAAACGCCCGCTGCGCAGCCTCCTTGTTGCCCGCGATGTTGGGCAGGTCCTGCAAGCGGATGCGCTGGCCGTCGCTCCCATGACACGAAGCGCATGAGAAATCGAAGGGCCCGCCGCGGTAGTAGAAAGCCAGCTCACCGCGCCGGTAGGCCGCCTTCTCCATGGGGTGGCTCTGCGGCACGCTGATCTTCGCACCCCGGGATGCCGCCACCACATAGGCCACGATGGACTCCATGTCGGTGGGCGGCTGCCCCTGGTCACTGAAGGGCCGACGCGTGGCCTCGGCAAACGGGATGCCCTGCAGGGTCTCCATGCAATAGACCAGGCGCGCTTCGAGATCCATCACGCGATTGGCATCTGCGAAGTAGCGCGGCAGCTGGGCGTTGGCGCCCTTGATCACGCCAGGCCCGAGCCCGAGATCGCAGCGCTCCAGCGAGGCCTGCCTGGGGCCACGCTTCTGCGTCCAGAGATCCTCGCCACGGGCCTCGGTGAGCTCGGCGGGGTTGCCGTCGGCCAGCATCTGGCGGTACTTGGCAATCTCGTCCTGGGCACTGGTCTGTGCGCTTGCTGCGCAGACCCAAGAGGCCACCATCACGCACAGCAGCCGGTGCAGCTGCACTCTCCCAACGTTCATGCTTGTCTCCTGGCGTTGTTGCTGCCGGCATGCTGCATGGGCGCGCCGGTCTGTAGTGATGCCGGGGCACGGCCGCGCCCCGATTGATCTGATCAGCCGATCACCGCTTCGTCGGTCCGCTTCACGCCCTTGTTCGACACGTCGACTGCCCTGCAGCCGCCGCGCCGAACCCGCAGCGGCGGTGCGGAACGCACCGTCGCTGCGAAATTGTTGTAGCTCCGGGCGGCCGCGTGGCGGCCGTCCTCGCAGCAACGGCGGGCTTGCATCAGCCGATCACCGCTTCGTCGGTCCGCTTCACGCCCTTGTTGTCGGTCCAGGTGACGATGAGCTTGTCACCCTTGTTGGCGCCCTTGAAGCGGAACTGCAGGAAGGGGTTCTGGGAAATGGCCGGCCCCCACATGGCCGACAGCACGGTCTTGCCATTGCAGGTGGCAGACACCTCGGTGATGTAGTGACCGGGGATGATCTGGCCGGCGCTGTCGCGACGCTGGCCGGTTTCCATGGGGTGCGCCATCAGGACGCGGACTTCGGTGACGCCGTTGGTGTTCACGGCACGGATGCGCATCGGGTCGGACATGGGTGTTCTCCAGTATGTGACGTGTAGTGAGGGGCAAGCCTGATTCGCGCGGCGCGCGAATCAGCCCCCGCATCCGCCGAGCGTCACCTTGGTTTCCTTCTTGGTCATGTAGAGCTTGCCGTCGGCGGCGCGAACCACGGCATAGATGTCGCTGCTCTGGGCCATCTTCACGCGGGTCTGCACGAAGGCGTCGGTGCCGTCAGGGATGCGGAAGCCGGCCGACAGGGCGTTCGGGTTCTTTTCCACCAGGATGTAGATCTCGGTGGCCTTGGGGATGGAGGTGCTGACAGTCACGGGCACCACCAGACCGTTCTCGGCGATGTCGGGCGAGGTGATGGTGATGTCCTTGCTCTCGGCCGGCGTGCCGCCGAGCAGCTTGATGGCGTCGTTGACCGTCTTGGCCGTAAACAGGGCCTCGTTGCGGGCCTGGGCCGAGGCGGCGCCCGCCGCCAGCGGGCCGAGGGCGATCACGGCAGCGGCTGCCCCGGTGGTCTTGAGCGCCTGGCGTCGATTCATGCTCATGGTCTTGCTCCTTGCGTGAAGAGGGCCCTGCAGCCGGCGAGCTGGTGGGCGATGGCGGGATTATCCGATGGCATCTTGCGTCTGGGGTGCTGTTCCGGCGCTGTTCACCTATCGCCGGAATTCAAGAATCCAGCGCGCGAGCTGGCCGGCGTCGTCGGGACTGACCTGGACCTGTGCCGGCATGGGGATGGGGCCCCACACGCCCTGCCCGCCCGAGCGGATCTTGCCGGCGAGGTAGTTGGCCGCATCGGTGCGGTCTGCATAGCGGGCGGCAATCTCCTGCCAGCCGGGGCCAACCAGCCGGCTGGCCGGTGCATGACAGGCCACGCAGGCAAACTGGCTGGCCAATGCGGCGGGGGATTTGGCGGTCGTGACCGGTGCAGCCTGGGCCACAGCGGGCGCAGCCGCTGCCAGCGCCACCCGGCTGCGCGCCGACACGGGCTCGGTCAGCGCGGGCTTGGTGGTGTCCGCACCGCGCACCGGGCCGATCAGGCGGTTCTGCTGCGCGAGGTTGCCGTGGGCGTCGCGGGCGTGATCGGGCAGCACCGACGTCTTGACGACCTCGCTGTCGCAGTTGCGCATGCAGGCGGTGGCCTGCACATCGCCCTTGCCTCGCGCGCTCCACAGGCCGTGCCCGCCCGCCATGCCGGGACGCATGCCGTTGCGATTGGGCAGCCGGGCCTGGACCTGGGCGATGTTCCGGTCCGACAGCTCGAAGTCGGCCGGCACGATGTTGCCCAGATGCAGGATGTAGGCCGTGACGGCATAGACCTCCTCGGTGCTGAGGGTCTTGGGCGCCGTGAAGGGCATGGCGCGGTGGATGTAGTCCCACAGCGTGGCCACATGCGGCAGCTTCATCAGGGTGGTGCGCTGCGCCTCGCTGCCCGTGACCAGCCCGGCCACACGGCCGCGCTTCATGTCCTCGGCGGTGGTGCCGCCCACGATCGGCGGGAAGAACTCGTTGCTCTCGCCGAAGTAGCCGTGACAGGACGCGCACTGCGCCTCCCAGACCTTCTCGCCCAGCGCCACCGTGCCCTTGCCGGGCGGCAGACCCTTGAAGTCGGCCCGCACGTCGATGTCCCAGGCGCGGATCTCGGCGGGCGTGGCACTGCGGCCGATGCCGGGGAAGCGTGCTGCGGTGCCTGGGGCGGCGGCTGGGGCGTTGTCGGCCTGCGCGCGCGCGGGCTGCGCGACAGTCGCCGGCTGCGCCAGTGCGGTGCTGCCGGCGGCCATGAGCAGCACGGCGATCAGACCGCCGGCTGCGCGGGCCAGCCGGCCGCAGGGGCCACTGGAGCCTTCGGTGAGGGCCCCGCCAAACACGGT
>DASSQC010000064.1:0-3997 GCA_035702705.1 Burkholderiaceae bacterium
CGGCTACGAGACCGCCGCTGACACCCGCCAGGGCCTGTACCGCCAGCTCGTGGCCTGGCTGATCAACCACGCCCTCACGCATGAGCTGCGCTTCAACTTCTCCAGCGGCGCCGGCGACTTCAAGCGCAAGCGCGGGTTTGAACCGCACCTGGAGCACACGCTCATTGCCCCTCCGCTGCGCGGCACGGTGCGAGCGGCCGATGCCGCCTTCATCACCCTGGCCGCCCGTGCCAGCCGCCCTCTGGATGCCGCGGCGCTGATGGATCTGGGCGCCTGAGGCCGGCGCAAACGACAAACCGCAGGGCCACCCCCGCGCTACAGTGCGGCGAACACGCGGAATCAAGCACACCACGACACCCGCGAGCACACGCGCAGCAGGAGGGACACCATGCAGATCACCGTCGAGGCCAAGGTGGCCGCACCGATCGAAACCGTGTGGGCCGCATGGACCACGCCGGCCGACATCTGCCAATGGAATGCCGCCAGCGACGACTGGCACACGCCGCGCGCCGAGGTGGACCTGCGTGTGGGCGGCCGCTTCTGCTCGCGCATGGAAGCGCGCGACGGCTCGATGGGCTTCGACTTCGAAGGCACCTACACCCGCATCGAACCGCTGCGCCTGATCGAAAGCGAATTCGGCGGCCGGCAGCTGCGCGTGGAGTTCATCCAGCAGGACGGCGGCGTGCTGGTGCGCGAGACCTTCGATGCCGAGGAGACCCACAGCATCGAACAGCAGCGCGAAGGCTGGCAGGCGATCCTGGATCGCTTCGTGTGGCACGTCGAGAGCAAGCCGGCCTAGCGCCGCCCCGGCGCGACGTGTTTCAGACCGACCCGGTCAGCCCGTGGCCCACGCGGGTCATGATGTGCGACACCAGCTGCTTGCGGACCTTGGCGCTCAGGCCCAGCTTGCCCAGGCTGTCGCCATTCATCACGCCGGCCAGGCCGTGCATGCTGGACCAGATGTAGAGCGCGTCCAGCTCCACCTGCTCGCGACGGTCCTTGCCCGCGCCATGCATGCGCTGCATCACCTGGCGCAATACATCAAAGGCATGCACGGCATAGCGGTCCACCTCCGGATGGTGCGCCGCCGCCGGCCAGGGGGTGCTGAACATCAGCCGGTACTCCAGTGGCCGCTGCTGCGCGAAGTGCAGGTACCGGTGGCCGAGTGACTCCAGGTCCTGCGCGGGGTCGTCGAAGTGTTTGCGCGCATCGAGCCAGGCCGCAAACTCCTCGAAGCAGCGTCGCATGACCTCGGCCAGCAAGTGGTCGCGGCTGGGGTAGTGCTTGTACGGCGCCTGGTGCGACACCCCCAGCTTGCGTGCGACATCACGCAGGCTGAGGTTCTCGATGCCCTGTTCGGCAATGACTTCGCGTGCCGCCATGACACAGGCTTCGCGCAGGTCGGTTGGTGCGGCCGTGTGGTCGGTGGTCTGCGCGGCGGCAGGGGCGGCGGAGGGGGCCGCAGAAGGCTTGGCGCGGGGCATGCGGGCAGAGATCGGAGTGGAATGTGTCAACAGCGCTTGCGACGCTACCACGCCCACTCCGCGCTGCCGCCCAAGGTAGGGGTCAGGCACCGGCCGGCGGGCCACCCAGCGCACGCGCAGAGGCATCCTGCTGGTGTGCCGTCATGCCCGCCATGACCTGCCCGATCACGCGCACCTGCGCCCAACGCGGCAGACTGGCCAGTGACCAGCCCAGCAGCTTGGAGAGCAGGCCCGGCCGGACCGTGCCGCGCCGCCCGAGCGCGCGCAGTGTGGCCTGGGCCACCGTGGCAGGACGGTCCGCGCCGTTCATGACCATGTTGGCGCGCTGCGCAAAGCCGCTGGCAATCGGTCCGGGTGCACAGGCAATCACATCCACGCCGTGCGGCGCCCATTCCACGCGCAGGCCCTCGGCCAGGCTCTGGATGTAGGCCTTGGTGGCGGCGTAGTGGGCGGCACGCGGCGTGCCCTGGAAGGCCAGCAGCGAGCTCATCAGAACCACCCCGCCGCGGCCGCGGCGCCGCAGGCGCTGGCCGAACCACCAGCACTGCGCCAGCACGGCGTCGCAATTCACGCTGAGCATGCTGCGTTCCTCGGCCAATGCGCTCGACAGCAGCGGCCCCGACGTGCCAAAGCCGGCTGCAGCCACGAGCAGGCCGACATCGATGTCATCGCAGGCCGCATCCAGGCGCACTGCGGCGTCTGGCTGGGTCAGATCGAGCGCGAGCACGCGGGCGCGGATGCCATGGGCGCGATGCAGTTCATCGGCCAGCGCCACAAGATGTGCTTCGCGGCGCGCCACCAGCACCAGGTTCAGCCCGTGACGGGCCAGCTCGATGGCGAACGCCCGGCCGATCCCGTCTGACGCGCCCGTCACAACGGCCCACGGGCCGTACTGACGCTGGACGTGTTGAGTGAAGGCGCTGCTCATTGCGCCACCGCGATCTCGATCTCGTGCACGGCCACATCGGCCGGCACCGTGAACACCGCTTCATTGAATTGGGGCGCGCGCAGGCTGGGCCGCGCGTTTCGCGACACGCCCCACTGCTCGGTGGGCAGGCCGACGAAGTTGGTGTCGACCTTGCGGTTCCCATTGCGGTCATGGCCGATCGACACGGCGTAGCTGCCGGGGGCCACATCGCTGAAGCGGCACTCGGTGCCGCCGGCCTGGGCCGGCAGCCACTGCTGGCGCGCGCCGCTGTTGTCCATCGGGAAGCCCTTGTCCGAGGCGAACAGTGAGCAGCCGATCTGGCCCAGCGGCGCGGCAATGCCCTTGACGCGTACGACCAGCTCGGCTGCATGGCCGGGGCTGGCCGCACCCACGAGCAGGCTGAGGAAGAGGGCCGCAAAGGCGCTGCGCTGGCGCAGTGCCGGGGGATGAGTCGGGAAGAACATCATGGAGAGACTCCTTGCTTGAGGGGAGAGGACAGCGCGTGTTGGATCCGCGTTGGATTGGCGCTGGCAGATCACGGTCGCGAATAACTGCATACCTTGAGTTGACAGCGTCAACCAAGATAGAGCACGCTGGTAGACAGTGTCAACAAGCGCGCGTTATACCCACCGGCTGCGTTCAATATCAACCAGCACATGCGACCTGACTCATCCACCAGCAGGGCCCTGCCGCTTCCTTTCCGGAGTCGCTTCATGAAGACCGAGACATTTACCGCCCGCCTGCGCCATCGCCTGCTCAAGACGGGGCTGGTGGCCAGCGCACTGCTTGCGCTTGGTGCCTGCAGCATCAACACCCCATACCCGCGTCTGGCCGCGCCCGAGGCCGCGGCTCAGGCGCCCGTGGTGCTGGTGCTGACGCATGCGACGCTGGATCCGAAGCGTCGCGAGGGCTTCGATGTGCACACCCGGCGCGTGTTGGCAGAGATGGCCAGCCAGCCGGGCCTGCTGGGCTATTCCGCGCGCCGCGAGATCTTCGGCACGCAGGCCTGGACCGTGACGATCTGGGCCAGCGAGGCGGACCTGGCGCGCTTCATGCGCAGCCCGGTGCATCGCGAGGCGGTGCGTAAGGGCATGGACGGGCTGGTGGCCATGGAGTCCAAGCGCCTGCTGCTCAAGCGGGACGCACTGCCCACGAACTGGGATCAGGCCTTGGCCCTGTTGAAGGACCCGGAGGGTCGGCGCGCGTACTGGGAGTAGAAGGGAGTAGAGGGCAAGCTGTGGGCACAGGCCGTGCACCCACAGCGCCGTGAGGCCTGCTGCGCATCAAGGGCGTCTGGATGAAGAGCTATTCAGGTCGTTCGCGTTCGGTGGCGTGCCAGCCGCCCAGCAGCCAGCGCGACAGTCCTTCAAACAGGAAGAAGATCGCCACCCCAGTCAGCGAGACGAGCACGAGTGCAGCAAACATCTTGGGCGTCTCGGTGCGATAGCTGGCCTCGAGAATGCGTGAGGCCAGCCCCGTCTCCTTGCCCGCCACGCCTGCCACGAACTCAGCCACGATGGCGCCGATCAGGGACAGCCCGCCCGCCACCTTCAGGCCCGCGAGGAAGTACGGCAGGCTGCTGGGC